>SYDM01000075.1 GCA_005801485.1 Rickettsiales bacterium | reverse complement strand
TTTACAATTTTAATCTATGCTTTCATTGGCTGGTTATCACGAACTACAGAAGTGGATGCGTATTATTTTGCTGGAAGACAAGTACCAACAGTATTTAACGGAATGGCAACGGCAGCCGATTGGATGTCAGGTGCCTCATTCGTTGCAATGGCTGGTGGTATTTATTTTGGTGGCTATGTTTATATGGCTTTCGTAGTAGGTTGGACGGGCGGTTACGTGCTTGTTTCAGCTTTACTTGCTCCATACCTTAGAAAATTTGGTTGCTATACAGTGCCTGACTTTATTGGAACAAGATACGGCGGAAACTTTTCACGTTTTTGTGCTGTACTAGTTTTAGTAATAGCTTCATTCACTTATGTGACTGCACAAATTAATGCTACAGGTACCATTGCATCAAGATTTTTAGGACTTCCTTTCGAACAAGGTGTTTGGATAGGGTTAGTTTCTATATTGTTGTGTTCAATGCTTGGAGGTATGAGAGCCGTAACTTGGACTCAAGTAGCTCAATATATTGTACTTATTATCGCTTACTTAATTCCAGTTTTCTGGATAAGTAGTAAATTTGGATTTGGGGTGTTCCCACATGTGATGTTAGGTGATGAAGTTGCAAGAATTGCAGAACTTGAAGCACAATTCGGTCTAGTTAAAAATGCTCCCGACGCCATCAAAGCTGCTGGCGTTCCTGGAGGATTATTATCAATAGGTACGGCTCACTCAGGAGTACCTAAAGGTGGTATGGCCGCTTGGAGTTACATTTCGCTTGCGATGTGTATGATGATGGGAACTGCATCGTTACCTCATATTCTTATGAGATACTTTACAACTCCATCAGTTAAATCAGCTAGAAAATCAGTAGCATGGTCGCTATTCTTTATCTGCTTACTGTATTTGTCAGCTCCAATGTTAGCTACTTTATCAAAAATTGCTTTGATAGATCCAAATCTTCCAACAGGAATTATGGGTAAATCTATTTCTGATGTTCAGAACTTAGAGTGGGTTAAAAATTGGATTGCTGTTAAACAAGCTTTCATAGTTGACTTTAACAAAGATGGCATCTTGCAATTAAATGAATGGTTCATGAGAGATGACGTTGTAGTATTAGCAACGCCAGAAGTAGCAGGCTTACCTTACGTTATTTCAGGGTTAGTTGCTGCTGGTGGTATGGCTGCCGCGATGTCAACTGCAGATGGATTAATTCTTGCTATAGCAAACTCTTTATCACATGATCTTTACTACAAAATCATTGATCCAAAAGCGGATGTTAGAAAAAGATTAATCGTTGCGCGATTACTTTTAGTAGTTATCGGTGCTGCTGCTGCTTATATTTCGGCACAGCGTTTAACCGGTATCTTAGGAGCCGTTGCTTGGGCGTTTGACTTTGCAATGTCTGGTTTGTTCTTCCCGCTTGTACTTGGTGTATGGTGGAAGAGAGCTACTAAAGAAGGAGCAATCGCAGGTATGTTACTTGGTTTAATATCTGGTTCCGCATATTTATATTATGTTGGACCGAAGTTTATGAACCAAACTCCTTGGTTAGGAATTGACAACTTAAGATTTGGTATCATCGGAGCTGCTGTAAGCTTAGTGGCAATGGTTGTTGTCTCTTTAGCTACAAAAGAACCTGATGCTGCAACTCAGCGAATGATTGATGACTGCAGAGTTCCAACAGGAAGAACTATTATTGCGAAAAGCTAACAATAATTAAATTTAAAAAATTAAGGGGCGATTTATTCGCCCCTTTTTTTTGTCTTGAAAAATGATACTTTAAAAATATGTCACCTTGGATACTTATCATTGATTACATTTTAGGAATTATCATGTGGACCTTAATTGGTAGAACAGCCATGAATATTTTTCAAAGAGAGGACTCTAACTTTTTTTTTATGAAAGCTTTTGTAAAACTAACACAACCATTTATTAATTTATTTAGCTTTATAACACCTTCTTTTCTTGCGGGCCCTCTCGTGCCACTTTACGTAGCTTGGTTTTTTTACTTATTTAGATTTTATTTAATGCCCTACTTACTGGGCTATTCAGTTATGGGTATGCTATCTTTTCCTTTAGAAAGTGATTTTGCGAGAACTTTGTACGCTTTTTTCAAATAACTTTATTTATTTTTGACAAAATTAAAGATTAAAATATATAAGTAAAAATGAGTTCATCAATTAAAATATCTCCCTCCATTCTTTCAGCTGATTTTAGTAAATTAGGTGATGAAATTATAGCGCTTGAGAAAGCTGGAGCTGATTATATTCATATTGATGTCATGGACGGACATTTTGTTCCCAATATTACTATCGGACCCGAAGTCATTAAGCGATTAAGACCCATTACAAAACTTCCCTTTGATGTACATTTAATGATTTCGCCAGTTAATGATTTTATTAAAGATTTCGCTGATGCAGGAGCTGATATTATTACATTTCATCCAGAAGCTACAGATAATGTATCTGAAACTATTAGTTTAATAAGAAAATTAGGAAAAAAAGTTGGTATTTCCTTAAAACCTAAATCACAAATAAGTTTGATCGAAGATCATTTAAGTAAAATAGATTTAATTTTAATTATGAGTGTAGAGCCTGGTTTTGGTGGTCAAAAGTTTATGCCTGAAGTTTTAGATAAAATGAGAAAATTAAGAAGTTTAATAGATGAAAAAAAACTTAATGTTGATATCGAAATTGACGGCGGCATTAACTTTGATAATAGTAAAAAAGTAAAAGATTATGGTGCTAATATATTAGTCTCTGGCTCTACAGTCTTTAAAGAACATAACGGAAATCTGAAAAAAAATATTCAATTACTTAGATCCAATTAATGCCCAGCTTAAAAGCCGCTTATTTTTACTTTTTAGCTGTAAAAATACTTTTGTTTCGTTTTGTAAAAAAAATTTATTTCTCAACTAACTTTTATAACAATTCTTTAAAAACAAAATTACCGGAACAGTTATATTTCTATCCTAACCCCTTTCTGCTCTCCTCATTCGTTAATGAGAAAATGTTTAATTTTAAACTTTCAAATGTCAATATTGATATATTTTGGAATGAATTTGATTCACCAAAAGAAGAACAAGATCTTAATAGTTTTTTTTGGTTAAACCTTATCAATCGGAAAAATGATGGTTTGACTATACAACAAATTATTTCTATTTGGATAAAAAATAACAATAAATATAAAAATAAAAATTGGGATCAATTACAGATTAGTAAAAGGATTTTAGCATGGATTCTTAATGCGGATATTATTTTAAACAACGCTGATAAATTTTTTAAAGAAAAATTTTTTAACTCAATTATTATTCAAATTAATCATCTAAAAAAGAATTTTAATGATGAAAATGATCCTGCTAAAAAGATAGAAATTATCTCTGCAATCATATTGTCAGGACTTGTATTCAAAGAGTATAATTTTAACTTTGAAAAAGGAATTAGAGGCCTAAAAGATATTGTCGAAAACTTTTTTGATAATGATGGTTGCCCAATCAATAGAAATATTTATGATTTAGTTCAATGCTCAAAGTTTCTTGTTTTAATTAAAGAATGCTGCAAGGATGCTCAAGAATATATTCCTGATTTTTTAGATGATATTATAAATAAATTAATTAATTGCTTATTTTCACTTCAAACTCCAACAAATAAAAATCCATTATTTAATGGTGCTAATGAGTTCAAAATGAATAACTATTTAGAATATCTTAATGGACTAGAGTATAAACCTAGCAACATAATAAATAAAATTAATCAAATTTACATAGGCAGAAATAAAAAAAGTTTACTTTTCTTTGATGTGGGATCCCCACCAGAAAAAAAATATTCTAAAAAATATCAATCAGGGCCTTTGTCCTTTGAATACTTTATTGATGATTGTAAAATTATAACTAATTGTGGTTTTGGAAGTAAGATTTCAAAAAAAGCAGAACTTGTAAGCAGGCTTACATCTGCACAATCAACTTTGTGTCTTAACGACTCATCGGTTGTAAAATTTGAGAGAAATGATTTAATAAATAATGCTTTTGGTAAATCTATAATAAATTCATTTAAAGTGTATGATTTAAATATAGATGATAACAAAAATCATTTAATTCTTTCCGCAAAGCACAATGCTTATGAAAATAATTTTAACTACTTACATCAACGAATAATTAAAATAGATAAAAAAAACAATAATTTACTCGGAGAAGATAATTTAATTGCTGCTAACAAGAAAAAAAAATTAGTGACCACATATAGTATTAGATTTCATCTTTATCCTGGTATCAGTGCAGTTCAAACTATGGGAAAAAATTCAATTTTATTACAAATAGAGAAAAATAAATCATTAATATTTAATAGTAATGGAGAGAATTTAATCTTAGAAAAAAGTATATTTCTAGGTAGAAATCAAATAGTTAATAATTTTTGTATAACTATTTCAGGAACTCTAAATAATAGTGAAAATAAAAATATTACTTGGGAATTAAAAAAAAATAATTAGGGATGAATCAAAAAATAAAAACTGCTTTAATCTCTCTGTCAGATAAAACTGACTTATCAAAAGTACTTAAAACTTTAAATAAATATAAAGTTAAAATTATAAGCTCACGTGGGACGTACAAATCTATTAAGCAATTAGGGTATCCTTGTACCGAAGTATCTGTTTATACTGGATTTAAGGAAATGCTAGATGGTAGGGTAAAAACTTTACATCCGAAAATCCACGCAGGAATTCTTCACGATAGATCAAATAGAAAACACTCGAAAGAAATGAGTAAAAAAAACTTCCCTTCACTTGATTTAATTATAGTTAATTTTTACCCTTTTCAAAAAATTGTAATAAATTCAAAAAATAATAAAGAAATTATTGAAAATATTGATATCGGTGGACCAACCATGGTTCGATCTGCAGCAAAAAATTTTAAAAATGTTTTAATCATTACAAATAAAAATGACTACTCTGATTTAATTCAAGAGATTGAAAAAAATAAAGGTCAAACAAC
>SYDM01000074.1 GCA_005801485.1 Rickettsiales bacterium | reverse complement strand
TCATTATTATTTTTTAATCTATTTATTTATTCTCATAAGCTAATAAATCAAATTTAAATAAAATATTAATTTGTAAATAGGCTAATTAATTTATTTATAGTCTTAAATAGATCTTTAATACTACTTGAGGTTGAATAAATTTTTAAAATATTATTTATTAATTTTTTAAAAAAACATGTTAAAATTTTAAATGGAACCAATATTCCTTGTTTTTATTGTTTTGTGGTTAGTTGGAATTTCGCAATAATATTTTTGAATAATTTTTTTCTTATCTAATCTATATTAAATAAGTAAGCTTCGTTAATCTACAATTTCATATGAATATTGGATTTATTGGCACTGGAAAAATAACATCATCAATTATCCATGGGATCTTTAAATCAAAATTAAAGAGCTCAAAAATCTTTATTTCTCCAAAAAATAGATCGATTGCTAATAAACTAAGTAAAAAATTTAAATCTGTTAAAATAGCAAAAAATAATCAAGAAGTTATTGATCGTTCAAATTTAATTTTTTTAGCTGTAACGCCAACTGTGGGTTTAAAGATTTTAGGTACACTGAAATTTTCTTCAAGTAAAAAAATTATCAGTTTTATATCAACTATAAACATAGCCAATTTAAAAAAAATGATAAAAAACAAAAATATCATAAGAGCTATACCTTTGCCTCCTATTGAAATTAAAAAAGGACCAATAATAGTCTGCCCTCCTAATAAAATAGCTAAAAATTTCTTTAGTCATTTAGGTACCGTTATAGAAGTGAAAAATGAAAAAATTTGTAATAAGTTTTGGTCAATCTCTGCTTTGATGGCGCCATTCTATGAACTTTTAAAAGTAAGTGATGACTGGTTAGTCCGTAAAGGTATAGAAAAGTCCAAAGCTACTAGTTATGTAACAGAGTTATTTTTAGGACTTTCGCAAGATGCAGTAAATAAAAAATCTGGCGGACTTAAAAAATTAGTTTCTGAGTCTCAAACACCCAAAGGACTTAACGAGCAAGCATTAAGAGAATTAAAAAAAGGTAAATTTTATAGCAAACTAAGTATTGCTTTAGATAATATTCACACAAGATTAAACAAGGTAAAATAGAATGGAATATTTTATTCAACAAACTATTAACGGTATTACACTTGGTTCTATTTATGGATTAATCGCTATCGGTTACACCATGGTTTACGGTATTATTGGAATGATTAATTTTGCTCACGGTGATATTTTTATGGTGGGAGCCTTTATTGCTTTAATAACATTTATTATTTTTGGATTAACTGGGATTGCTCTACCTATTGTTTTGCTTTTAGTTCTATTAATCTCAATGTTTTTTACAGCCTGTTATGGTTGGACAGTTGAAAAGTTAGCTTACAAACCTTTACGAGGATCTTTTAGATTAGCTCCACTTATTTCTGCATTAGGTATGTCAATTATTTTGCAAAACTTTGTGCAAGTTGCACAAGGTGCAAGAACAAAAACATTACAACCTTTAATCGACGGTAAGTTGGAGTTTTTTAAAGATTCTGAGTTTGTTGTAATTGTTAGTTATCTGCAAATATTTATGGTTTTTTTAACTGTAGCTCTCATGGTTTTATTTACCTATCTAATCACCAAAACAGATTTAGGTAGAGCTCAACGTGCGTGTGAACAAGATCAAACTATGGCTGCATTACTTGGGGTCAATGTTGATAGAACTATATCAGTTACATTTATTATTGGCTCTTCTTTAGCATCAGTTGCTGGAATGATGTTTGTCCTTTATTACGGTACTATTGATTTTCACATTGGATTTTTAGCAGGTATCAAAGCATTTACGGCTGCAGTGCTCGGGGGCATTGGTTCTTTACCAGGAGCAATGTTAGGCGGATTAATCATAGGACTTATTGAAACTATGTGGTCTGGTTATATTGGCGGCGAATATAAAGATGTAGCAGCTTTTAGTATTCTAATTATAACTTTGATTTTTTTCCCAACAGGTTTTCTTGGCAAGCCAGACATTGAAAAGGTTTAAATTGGCATGCTATCTGAAGATTTAAAAAAAAATATAAAAGATAGTTTATTTACAGGGCTTATTTCTCTAGTTTTATTTGGTCCTATTGTTGGACTTAGAACAAAATTACAAAAAGAAGGTTTGTATATAGATCCCCAATGGGAGTTAACTGCTTTTTTAGTAATCGTTTGTACTATTGGTCGTTTTTTAATAAATTTAAATTCGAGCAGGAAAGAAAAAATTATTTTTCTCTCAAATATTACAAATAATATATCCGAATTTTTTTCAGGC
Organism: Rickettsiales bacterium; assembly: GCA_005801485.1. The sequence continues at coordinate 5,714 of SYDM01000074.1, read as the reverse complement.
AAAGGCAAACAGTTTGCAATCACAGGAATATTGTTTGCACTTGTATTTCCTTTTATACCTTTTACCGATCTATATATTTTAGATGTTGGGATATGGGTCTTGACTTACATTATGTTAGGATGGGGACTTAATATTGTAGTTGGTCTTGCAGGTTTATTAGATCTTGGCTACGTAGCTTTTTATGCTGTAGGCGCTTATTCATTTGCATTAATCTCAACGACTTTTGGTTTGTCATTTTGGATTTGTTTGCCGCTCGCTGGAATTTTTGCAGCTTTTTTTGGAATCTTATTAGGCTTTCCAGTTTTAAGATTACGTGGAGATTATCTAGCTATAGTTACTTTAGGGTTTGGAGAAATTATAAGAATTATACTTATTAATTGGAATGATTTAACTAATGGACCAAATGGAATAGGAGGGATTCCAAAAGTTTCTTTTTTTGGTTTAGAGTTTACAGAAAATCCAAAAGAAGGAAGTATACCTTTCCACACTTTTTTCAATTTAGAATTTTCTAACTCGCATAAAATGATATTTCTTTACTATGTCATTTTAATTTTAGCGTTAATCACAAATTATTTTACTTTAAGAATAAGAAGACTGCCTGTTGGCAGAGCTTGGGAAGCTTTAAGAGAAGATGAAATTGCCTGTAAGTCACTTGGAGTTAATCCAACGAATACTAAACTTACTGCTTTTGCTATTGGTGCTATGTTTGGTGGGATTGCTGGATCTTTTTTTGCAACCAAACAAGGCTTTGTAAGTCCTGAGAGTTTTACATTTATTGAATCTGCAATTATTGTTGCAATAGTTGTTTTGGGAGGCATGGGTTCACAAACTGGCATAGTTCTTTCTGCTATCTTTTTAATTGGCGTTACCGAAATCTTTAGAGAGTTAGAACAATTTCGAATGATCGCTTTTGGATTGTCTATGGTTTTAATTATGCTTTTTAAACCTAAAGGAATTTTAGACAATAGAGAGCCCACACTTAAGTTATTCGGAGGGAAGAAATGAGCCAGCAATTATTAGCTGTTAAAAATTTAACAATGAAATTTGGAGGCTTAACAGCTATTGACGATTTAAGCTTTGCAGCAAATCATAATGAAATCACTTCAATTATAGGACCTAATGGTGCCGGTAAAACTACAGTTTTTAATTGTTTGACTGGTTTTTATAAACCTACTCTCGGTGAAATGTTGCTAAATAATAATAATAAAACAATTTTACTAAATAAATTTAAAGATTTTAGAATTGCCGCACAAGCTAAAGTCGCTCGAACTTTTCAAAATATAAGACTTTTTCCAGCTATGTCGGTTTTAGAAAATTTACTAGTTGCTCAACACAATGAGCTTATGAAAGCATCTGGTTATAGTATTTTTGGTTTGTTAAATTTGAAACGATATAAAGATAAAGAAAATGAAGCTGTAGCTAAAGCAAAATACTGGCTTGATATAGTTGGATTGACTTCAAGAGCAGACGATGATGCTGGAGATTTATCATATGGAGATCAAAGAAAATTAGAAATTATTCGAGCGATGTGTATTGAACCAAGACTTCTTTGTCTTGATGAACCTGCAGCTGGGTTAAATCAAAAAGAGTCATTGGAGTTAAATAAACTTTTAAAATTTATTAAAAATAAAAAGCAAACAGGCATTTTGCTTATTGAACACGATATGAGTGTGGTTATGAATATTTCAGACCATGTCATTGTTTTAAATTACGGAAAAAAAATATTTGAAGGAACACCTGAAGCAACAACTAAAAATAAACAAGTTATAGAAGCTTATCTAGGAACAGAGGAATAATGTTAGAAATTAAAAAAGTAGAAACTTTTTACGATAAAATCCAAGCTCTTAGAGGCGTTGATATAAAAGTTAATAGTGGAGAAATTGTAACTTTAATTGGTGCTAACGGAGCAGGTAAATCAACTTTATTGATGACGATAAGTGGAGTTAATAAATCAAGAACGGGATCTATTGTCTTTGAAGGCAAGAATATTGAAAAAGAAGATCCTCATACTATTGTTCATTTAGGTATTTCACAAGTTCCAGAGGGAAGACGTATTTTTTCTAAACTTACTGTAGAAGAAAATTTAAAAATTGGGTCTTATGCTTATAACAAAGGGAAATTTTATAATAAAGATGTAAAAAATATTTTTGATTTATTTCCTATTTTAAATAATAGAAAAAAACAAAGAGGTGGAACTTTATCTGGTGGTGAACAACAAATGTTAGCGATCGGCAGAGCTCTTATGAGTAACCCCAAGATGTTATTGTTAGACGAACCATCTTTAGGAATAGCTCCTAAATTAGTTAATCAAATATTTCTTGCTATTAAAAACATTAATCGAGAAAAAAAAGTAACTATATTTTTAGTAGAACAAAATGCTAAAAAAGCTCTTGAATTGGCGGATAGGGCTTATGTTCTTGTTAACGGAAAAGTATCTATGCAAGGAACAGGACGTGAATTGTTAAATAATGAAGATGTGCAATCAGCTTATCTTGAGGGCAGTGTCAAAAGCTCTTTTTAATAAGTCTGTGTTGCATATTTAAGCCATTTACAATTTTCAAACACTATTGTTAAATAACACATTAATTAATTAATCAATCAACAAAGGAAAAATATGTTAAGCAATTTAAAAAAAACTATCTCTTTGATAGCTGCTTTTTTGGTGCTTGGAAACTTTGCAGTAAGAGCAGATATCGTAGTTGCTTCTGCAGGTCCTATGACCGGAGACAACGCAGTATTCGGAGAGCAAATGAAATTTGGTGCAGAAATGTGGACCAAAGATGTTAATGCCAAAGGCGGAATTAACGGCCAGAAAGTAAAATTAGAAGTCGCAGATGATGCTTGCGATCCTAAACAAGCTGTTGCTATTGCAAATAAACTTGTTGGACTAAAAGCAGTTTTCGTTGCAGGTCACTTCTGTTCAAGTTCTTCTATTCCTGCTTCAGCAATTTATTCTGAAAATGGTATAGTACAAGTATCTCCAGCTTCAACCAATCCAGACTTAACTGACAAAGCTAAAGGAGACAACGTATTTAGAGTTTGTGGTCGAGACGATCAACAAGGTGAAGTTGCTGGAAAATGGATAGCTGATAAATACAAAGGTAAAAAAGTTGCAATTGCTCATGATAAATCTACTTACGGAAAAGGATTAGCAGATCAAACTAAGAAATTCATGAATGCGGCTGGTTTAACTGAAGCTATGTACGAAGCTTATACTGCAGGTGAAAAAGATTATTCTGCTTTAGTTTCAAAATTAAAATCAAACAATATTAATGTTTTATACATCGGTGGTTATCACACTGAAGCAGGTTTAATTGCTAAACAAATGAAAGACCAAGGCATGTCTGTTCAAATCATAAGCGGAGATGCTTTAGTTACTACAGAATATTGGAGTATTGCTGGTGATGCTGGTGAAGGTACGTTAATGACTTTTGGTCCAGATCCTAGAAATAAAGCTAGCGCTAGTGCCGTAGTTAAAAAATTTGAGTCTGCAGGCTTAACGTCAGAAGGATATGTATTGTATTCTTACGCAGCTTTACAAGTTTTTGAACAAGCAGCAACAAAAGCTAAATCTGTAAAAAGCAAAGATCTAATTAATGCGATGAGATCAAACACTTTTGATACTGTTATAGGTAAAATTAGCTTTGATAAAAAAGGCGATGTCGTTGCAACAAAAGAAGATCCCCTTTACATTTTTTATAAATTCTCAAAAGGAAACTACAAACCTCTATAATTTATAAATAAAACTTATTTAAAAGGGGGCGAAAGCCCCCTTTTTTTTGAAAGGAGCAAAAATGGAAATTAAATATGAAGATTTTAAAAAAGTTAATATTAGACTAGGCACAATCATTGGGGTTAAAAAAAATGAAAAAGCTAGAAAAGCATCTTTGGTTTTAAAAGTTGATTTTGGATCCGAAATAGGAATTAAACAATCTTCTGCTCAAATAGCTGATTATTACAATGAAAAAAGTTTAGTGGGCAAACAAGTGATGGGCGTTTGTAATTTTCCAACTAAAAATATAGCAGGGGTTATCTCTGAAGTCTTAGTTTTAGGCGCAATAGAACAAGATGGTAAAGTAGTTTTGTTACATCCTTCACAAAAAGCAGAAAACGGGCTTGAAATAGCTTAAGTAATTTTTTTTAAGATTTTATCTTTTAAAACCAAGTGATGAAACACTACGGCAAGTATGTGAAGCAATATTAAAGCTATTAATATGATATTGCTCAATTCATGCATTGTACTAAAAAAATCTGAAAGTTTAAAAACGGTCTTTGAGCTTTGAATGTTAAAAAAGAGTAAATTAACCGTTGCCTCAATATAAAATTTTTTTAAAACGCCAGAAATAATGATCATCAACATAAAAACGTAAAGTAAAAAATGATTAATTCTAGCTATAAACATTTGCCACAAAGGTATCCCTAAAATTTTAGGTGAAGGATTTAAAAACTTCCAAATTAATCTTGCTAAAACAATATAAAAAATAACTATTCCGCTTAAGCTGTGGTAGTTTTCAAAATTTGCTCTTTCCATTGAAAATTCAAGTTCGCTTATATAAAAACCAAAAGGAATTTGGATGATTAAAAAAAAGAAAATAATCCAGTGAAATATTTTTGCAATTAAACCGTATTGAGATATATTGTTTCTAATCATTAAATTTATAATAAAGAATGAAAAAAATTTTTCAACTAAGTTTCGTTATTTTCTTATCAGTAATATCTCTTACTTCAGTTTATTCTTCAGAGGAAATTATAAAAGAGAGAAAAGCCATATTTAGTAAAAATTATAATACAGCAAAAGCTGTATCAGCATCTATTAAAGCAAAAAATTTTGATCAAGCTAAAAAATATTTGAGCGAAATGTCTGAAAATTATAAAAAGTTGCCAGATTATTTTCCTGAAAACTCAAAAACGGGATTTAAAACAGAAGCTCTTCCCAGCATCTGGGAAAGCAAAGATGAGTTTAATGCTTTGATGCAAAAATCTTCATCAGATGTTTTAGAATTAGCTAAGAAATTAAATACAGAAACTTCCGATCTGACTGCATTAGAAAAAGAGTTAATGTGGGGAAACTGTACTGCTTGTCATAAAAAATTTAGAGTGCCGCAATAAGCAATAAATGTATTCTCAGTTAGTTCCACTTATTTTATTTGGTATAGCAACTTCTTATGCACCTGGGCCCAATAATATTATTGCTTCGCATTCAGGATTTAATTTTGGTTTTAGAAAAACGCTACCTTTAATACTAGGTGTTGGTTTAGGTTTCCCTTTTCTTTTGATTATTTTTGCATCCGGATTAATTGTTGTATTTCAAAAATTTGCTTTCTTACAAAATATTATTAAAGGTTTAGGTACACTTTATTTAATTTATCTGGCTTACAGTATATCTTTTGTGAAAACAGAAGAATCAGAAGAAACTAAAGCTCCTGTTACTTTTATTAATATGTTTCTTTTTCAATTTGTAAATCCAAATGCCGTTCTACTTGCCATGCTTATTGTTTCAACTTTTATTAATCCAAATGAAAATTATTTAAGAGATTCTTTTTTTGTAATTTTTGTTATGCTCTTTATGGCTTTCACGAGTATCAGTTTTTGGTGTTTACTTGGAAAATACCTGAGAAAATTTGTCTCGAATGAAAAATTTATAAAGACTTTCAATTATTCAATGTCTTTTTTGCTTATCCTTTGCATGATATTGTTTTATGTATAGCGCATGC
>SYDM01000073.1 GCA_005801485.1 Rickettsiales bacterium | reverse complement strand
TAGGAGATGTAAAACTTGAAATCACTGATCAAATCATAGCGATTGTAGACAAAGAAGTAGCACCTTTAAAAATTAATTAAATTAAATGAGTAAAAATGTTTTCTTTAAGCAAAAAGGACCTTTTTTGCTTACTGAACTTTTTGATTCTACGAAACCAAAAAAAAAAATTAAGATATTTGATATAAAATCTTTAGAGGAAGCCAAAAGTACTGATTTAACTTTTTTGGATTCGATAACTTATATTAATTTTTCAAAATTAACAAAAGCCGCATATTGTTTAACGACTGAAAAGCTTAAAACTTACTTACCAAATAATTGTGAACCTATAATAGTTAAAAATGTGCTTTTTGAGTTATGCAAGGTTTTAAGAAAATTTTATCCCGATTCTGATATAGATAAGCCTGACTCATCTTTAAAAAAGCCTACAAAATCAAAATTTTTAAATGTTAGATTTGGTAATAATGTTTTTGTTGGTCAAAATTGTAAAATAGGAAAAAATACAACTGTGGGAACTAATACAATAATTGAGCATAATGTTATAATTGGAGAAAATTGTACAGTTGGTTCTCAAGTAGTTATAAAAAATTCAATTATTGGAAATAAAGTGGTCATACAAGATGGATGCAAAATTGGCTTAAAAGGATTTGGTTTTATACCTTTAAAAGATAAAAATTTAAGATTTCCGCATATTGGAAAAGTACTATTAAAAGATAATGCCGAACTTGGTGCTAATTGCACTATCGATAGAGGCTCTATTGGAGATACTATTATTGGTAAAAATACATTCTTAGACAATCAAGTTCATGTAGCGCATAATGTAAAAATTGGAGATAATTGTATTGTAGCAGGTCAAGTTGGTTTTGCTGGAAGCTCAATAATTGGAAACAATGTATCTTTAGGAGGGCAAGCAGGCATATCTGGTCACTTAAAAATTGGGAATAATGTTAAAATTGGAGGTGGAAGCGGTGTGGTTAAAGATATTCCAGACGGAATGGTTGTTATGGGATATCCTGCAATGCCATTGAAAGAATTTATAAAAAATTCAAAAAAATAATGATTGACACAATAGATAGAAAAAAAATTGAAAGTTTATTACCGCATAGAGCGCCTATGCTTTTAATCGACAAGTTGACTAAAATAGTTCATTTAAAATCTGCAACTGCAATAATGTATGTTAAAAAAAATAGTTTTTATGTTCAAGGTCATTTTCCAGGAAAACCAATTATGCCTGGTGTTTTAATAATAGAAGCTTTTGGTCAGGCTGCAGCTGCTTTAACAGCATGCGGAATAGATCCTAAGGAATATGAAAATAAATTAGTTTTTTTAATGAGCGTAGATAAAGCCAGATTTAGAAATCCAATCATACCCGATTGTGAACTTCAATTAGAAATAGAAGCTATCAGATCACATGGCAGAGTTTGGAAGTATAAAGGCACAGCAAAAGTAGATGGAAAAAGAATGGCTGATGCTGAGTGGTCAGCAACTATAGTAGATAGAAAATGATTCATAGTTCCAGCATTATTTCAAAAAAAGCTAAAATAGGAAATAACGTAAAAATTGGACCGTTTTGTAACATTGGCGATTTAGTTCAATTGGATGAAGGAGTTGAATTAATTTCAAATGTACATATAGAAGGAAATACAAAGATTGGAAAAGGTACGAAAATTTACCCTTTTGCTAGTATTGGAACCTCTCCGCAGGATCTTAAATATAAAAATGAGCCAAATAGATTAGTCATAGGAGAAAGAAACAGGATTAGAGAATATGTAACGATTAATCCAGGAACATCAGGTGGGGGAGGCGAAACTACAATTGGTAGCGATTGTCTATTTATGATTTCTTCTCACATTGCACATGATTGTAAAGTTGGAAATAATGTAATTATAGCAAATAATGTCCCATTAGGCGGCCACGTAGTTATAGAAGATTCTGTTGTAATAGGAGGCAACTCAGCGGTTCAACAGTTTACTAGAATTGGAAGATTAGCCATGATCGGCGGCATGACAGGAGTATTAAAAGATGTCATCCCCTTTGGCTTATCAATTGGAAATAGAAATTATTTGCAAGGATTAAATTTAATAGGTCTTAGAAGAAAAAATTATGAAAACAATAAGATTATGGAACTTAGCAAGGCTTATGATGAAATATTTTCTTCTAAAAATCTTCATGAGAATTTGAGCAAAATAAATGGTGAATTTAAAGATAATGAACTTGTTAAGGAAGTAATTAACTTTATATCAAAAGATAAAAAAAGACCTATTTGTACACCATTAAATTTAGAATAAAATGATTGGATTAATATTTGGAGAAACAAATTTTCCAAAAGAAATCCTAAAAAAAATTAAAAAAAGTAAAATAAAATACTTAATTATTGATTTAACAAAAAATAAAATTTTTAAAAAAGATAAAAATTTTAATTCTGTTTCAATCGGTCAAATAGGAAAAATTATAAATATTTTAAAAGTTAATAATTGTAAAAAAGTACTTTTTGCTGGCAAAGTAAAAAAACCCAATTTTTCAAAACTTAAACTAGATTTAAAAGGTATTTATTATATTCCAAGAATTATCAAGGCATCTAAAATTGGAGATGCTGCCATCCTAAAAGAAGTAATTAATATTTTTAAAATAGAAAAAATTAAGACTATAAATTCTTTAACGTTTACGCCTAAGCTAAGTTTAGCAAAAGGCATTCATACAAAAATTAAGCCTAATAATGAAGATAAAATTGATATCAAAAAAGCAGTTTTAACTTTAAAAAAATTAAATAATTATAGTTTTAGCCAAGGAACAGTTGTTAGAAATAATAAAGTATTAGCAACCGAAGGAAATAGCGGCACTCAACAAATGTTAAGGAAAATAAAAAGAAAACAAAAAATACTAAAAGGAATTTTAGCAAAATTTCCAAAGAAAAAACAAGATTTGAGAATTGATTTACCAACTATTGGTTTAAAAACATTAATGCAATGTAAAAAAGCAGGATTGAAAGGAATAGTTTTAAAAAATAAAAAGAATATTTGTTTAGAGAAAAAACAACTTATTAATTTTGCTAATAAAAATAAAATGTTTATTTCAGCAGTATGAAAAAAATATTTATATTAACGGGTGAACCTTCTGGAGATAGACTTGCCTCAAAAGTTATATCTAAATTAAAACTAATTAATCCTGATATAGAATATTTGTCTGTTGGAGGTGAAAATCTTAAATTTTTAGGCATACAATCAATTTATGATCTAAGAGAGATTACTTATCTTGGATTTACTAAAGTACTACTGAATATATTTAAAATTAATAATAAAATTAATGAAACTGTGAAGGCTATTCTGAAATTTAAGCCTGATATCCTTTTTACCGTTGATAGTCCTGATTTTACTTTAAGAGTAGCTGAGAAAGTAAAAAATATAGATTCCACTATTAAAACCGTTCATTATATTGCACCTCAAGTCTGGGTCTGGAGAGAAGGTAGAGTTAAAAAAATTAAAAAATTTATTGATCATATTTTGTTACTTTTTAACTTTGAGAAACCTTATTTTGAAAAAGAACAGGTCAGTTGTGAATTTGTAGGTCACCCCTTATTAGAAGATAAACCTGATGATAAAATTGATATCAATCAATTTGTTGGAAAAAATAAAAGTTTGATATCTATTTTTGCTGGAAGCCGTATTTCAGAAATTGATATCTTAATGCCAATTCTTCTAAACTTTGTAAAATTAATGAAAGACAAGTATAATGATATTACTTACGTGTTCCATTCAACAAGAGAATATAAAGACTTAATTCAATCTTATATAAAAAATAGTGAAGTGAGTAATTGTGAAGTAATAAGTGATGACAAGCTTAAAGCTCATTTACTTAAAAAATCAATTTTTGCTGTTGCTAAATCAGGAACAGTTTCTCTTGAAATATGTCATGCCAAAATTCCATCAATCATTCTTTATAAAATGAGTTTTATAAATTTTTTAATTGTTAAAATGTTAGTTCAAATTAATTATGCTAATCTAATTAATATTGCAGCTAAAGAAGAAATTATTCCAGAGCTATTGCAATCAAATTGCAATTCAAAAAATATTTTTAATTTAGTAAGTAATTTTTTAGAAACACCCTTAAAAATGCAGGAACAAGT
>SYDM01000072.1 GCA_005801485.1 Rickettsiales bacterium | reverse complement strand
TAAATCTAATAAATTTGCATTTGCAATATGTTGTCCTTTATTTAAAAGCAATGAGTCTCTGACCGCTCTAAGTGGTTCTTCAATTTCATTTTTATCTTTTAATAATTTTTTTTCATCTAAAGGTTTGTTTTGATTAAGATATCCCTCAATTAATAAATGAGTTAATCTTACCTTGTCTCTAACTGGCCTTAAAAAAACTCTATATGGTTCAAAAGTTTTACCAGTAAATCTTTTAATCTTTGCTGAACAATCTTCTGCGGATAAATCTTGAATTAATTGTGTAAGCTCTTTTTCATATAACTTTGCAGCTTGCCATCTTGAATATAGAATAATTTTTTTAGTTATATTTGCTGTTACGTAAGGATTACCATCTCTATCTCCTCCCATCCAGGATCCAAATTGAATAGGATTAAAATTTCTAGGTAAATCTGTTCCCATATTTTTTTTAAAAATATCATTTAATCTTTTGTGAACTTTGGGAATGGTATCCCATAAACTATCTTCGATAACTGCTAGTCCCCACCTAGCTTCATCTAACGGAGAGGGCTTTACTCTTTTTATTTCATCAGTTTTCCAAATGATTGATATTTCACTATAAAGTTTTTCATCTATAGCTAAAATTTTTGAAGGATATTTTTTATAAAGATGTCTTTGTTCTAATAATTTAGTCAAATTGGCATATTTTTGGATTAGGGTTCTTCTTTTTACTTCGGTTGGGTGGGCTGTTAGAACAATATTAATATCTAATTTCTTTACTTTTTCATAAATCTTATTATTAGAAATATTTTTATTCTTAAATAAATTTTCAATTATATCTTCGATAAATAAACTTTGATCCTTATTTTTTTGAGAAGAATTTTCATACTCAATAAGTTTTCTGGAGGCATCAACAGATTCTGCTAAATTCATTAAATTTAGAATATGTGAAAAAGATCTTGTTAATTTAAATATTTGTTTAGGTGCAAGTTTCTTAATTTCTTTCGAAATTTTTGAAAAAATTTTACTTTTATTTTTATCGTATAAAGAAGTTTTGGAGAGTATTCTTAACTTTTCTACTGTCTTAAAAAAAGTAATACCCTCTTGTTCTTTTATAATACGGCCAAGAAACGTTCCTAATAATCTAATATCTTCTCTTAAAAGTTTAGTAGGTATTCTCTCGTAATATAGATCTCTTTTTTTTATCGTCACAGGAATATTAAAGTTAGTAGTAATATTTAGGTTAAATTAATCTATTTTTTTTTAAATTTTATAATCTATCGCAAAAAGATTTAATTCTCTCAATAGCTTTCTTTAAATTTTCCATCGATGTTGCGTAGGAAATTCTAAAGTAGCCATCTAGTCCAAAGGCAGAGCCTTGAACAACCGCAACGCCAGTTTGTTCTAATAATTTTCCAACAAATTCTTGATCTGTCTTTAATTTTTTTTTCTTGCTTAAAATTTTTTTACAGCTTGGAAAAACGTAAAAGGCTCCATCTGGATTCAAACATGAAATACCTTTAATATTATTTAATTCTCTAACAACAAAATCTCTTCTTTCTTTAAAAGAGTCTGATCTAATTTTAATAAAATCTTGTGGTCCATTTAATGCTTCTACAGCAGCTGCTTGACTGATAGATGAAGGATTAGTTGTTGATTGAGATTGAATTTTAGCAATAGCTTTAATAATTTCTTTGGGTCCACCCGCATAACCTATTCTCCAGCCGGTCATTGAATAAGATTTACTTACCCCGTTCATAGTAATAGTTCTGCTTTTTAATTCTTTAATTTGCCCGATAGTAAAAAAATTAAAATTATCAAATACAATATGTTCATAGATATCATCGCTTAAAATATAAACATGTTTATTTTTAATTAAGACTTTTCCTAAATCTTCAATTTCTTTTTTTGAATAACATGCACCAGTTGGATTTGAAGGTGAATTTAAAATAAACCATTTTGTTTTTTTTGAAATAGCTTTTTGAAGTTTTGTGGGAGTTAATTTAAATTCTTCGGTTTCACTACATTCAACTATTTTAGGTGATCCGCCAGCTAATAAAACCATATCAGGATAAGAAACCCAGTAAGGAGCAGGAATAATTACCTCATCGCCTTTATTCATGGTTGCCATGAAAGTATTGTAAAGAACTTGCTTACCTCCTGTTCCAACTGTTATTTCATTTAGTCCATAACTGAGTTTGTTTTCTCTTAAAAATTTAGATTGAATAGCTTTTTTTAAAGCAGGAGTTCCATCTACAGCTGTGTACTTAGTATCCCCTCTTTTAATTGCCTCGATTGCAGCATTTTTAATATTTTCAGGTGTGTCAAAATCTGGTTCTCCGGCTCCTAGAACTATAATATCTTTACCTGCATCCTTCATTTCTTTAGCTTTTTGACTAATGGCAATTGTAGGCGACGGTTTTATTCGTTTTAAACTGTTGGAAACTATGCTCATTGAATTTTATAATAGTTTTTTTAAATTATTAATTACACGAAATGCAAAACACTTACCAAGAAAAAATAGCGGATTTGGAGATTGCCCACAGTCAAGTTAAAAAAAAACTTGAAGGTGGAATTAAATTTAAAATTAAGAGTGATTTTCAGCCTGATGGTGACCAACCAAGAGCGATAAAAAAGTTAATTGAAAATCTTGAAAAAAACAACCGTGAACAAGTGCTTTTGGGTGTCACCGGTTCTGGAAAAACTTTTACAATGGCTAAGGTCATAGAAGCAACTAACAGACCAGCTTTAATACTTGCTCCCAATAAAACATTAGCTGCTCAGTTGTACGGTGAATTTAAAAGTTTTTTTCCTAATAACGCTGTTGAATATTTTGTCTCCTATTATGATTATTATACTCCTGAAGCATACGTTCCAAGATCAGATACTTATATAGAAAAAGAAGCTTCAATAAATGAACAGATAGATAGAATGCGTCACTCAGCAACACGTTCTTTGTTAGAAAGAGATGATGTTATTATCGTTGCCAGCGTTTCTTGTATTTATGGCTTAGGGTCGGTTGAGGCTTACAGCAAAATGACTTTAACTCTTAAAAAAAATAATGAATACAAGAGAGATGATTTGATTCGAATGTTTGTTACTTTACAATACAAAAGAAATGATCAAAGTTTCTTCAGAGGAACATTCCGTGTAAGAGGAGAAAATTTAGAAATATTTCCTTCGCACTTAGAAGATAGAGCTTGGAGATTATGTT
>SYDM01000071.1 GCA_005801485.1 Rickettsiales bacterium | reverse complement strand
TTTGGAGCAACTGTTACCGTTCAAGATTTAGGCATTAATAAAAAAAAAACTTATAAAATAGTTGGAAAAGATGAAGCAGATATTTCTAAAAACTTAATCTATTTTAAATCACCAATTGGAAAAGCATTGATTGGTAAAAGTATGGGTGACATGGTAGTTGTAGAAACGCCATCTGGAGAAAAAAAAATTGAGATCTTAGATGTTCAATACACTTGATTTTTTCATCTTATTAACAATAGAAATAGCCTCTCTAGCTTTTAAATTAAAATCTTTCTCAAGCCACTCTTTTTCTAATTCTTTCAAAGCAAAACCAATTTCCTTTCCTTCGCTCAAACCATTTTTTTTTAAGTACTGACCGTTAAATGGAAAGCTTGGGATGACAATTTTTTCAATTTCATTAAGTAAATTATTTAGTGATTTTGACGAAAATTTTAGCTCTGTGCAATAAATGAATTTTATTATTAGTTTAATATTTTCTTTTCCATGACTGTAAATATGTTTTTTTAAATCTTTTTTTAAAAAATTTTTTTCTTCTTTAAACTTAATATAATTACTAGCAATAAAGCTTAGGTCTTTTTTTAATTTATTTGAAATCTTATATTTATGACAAAAATACTCGTGATTATCTTTTTCATCAATTAACAGTATAGAAAAAATTAATTCAGGATTTTGAGAGAAATTATATTTCTTAAGTCTTTCTAAATATTTAAATTCTGGGAAAATTAATAAAAAAATATCATTAATATCTTTGTTTTCTAAAAGAATTTTAATATTTTTTAGTTCAAAAATTTTATAAAGCTCACTTAGAATACGTTCTTTAGAAAGATTTTTCATTCCATTCAAATTAAGTTTAATTGCTTCTATTATTTTAGAATCAGAATACTTAATGTTATATTGAATGCAAAATCTAAGATAACGAACAATCCTTAAATAATCTTCCTCAATTCGTGTAGAAGGATTTCCTATAAAATTAATTTTACTATTTTTTAAATCATTAATTCCATTTTGTGGATCATAAATCTTACCTCTACAATCCATATAAATTGCATTTATAGTAAAATCTCTCCTTTCTGAATCTTGTTTCCAATTATCTGTAAATAATATTTCAGCGTGTCTACCGTCGGTTTTGACATCTTGTCGCAAAGTTGTAATTTCATATTTATTAGAATCAACAATAACTGATATCGATCCATGCTCAATGCCGGTATCTACAATTTTAAAATTTGATTCTTTAAATTTTTCTTTTATTTCCTCTGGAGAAAAAATAGTTGCTATATCTATATCATCTGTGATTTCATCTTTTAAAAATTTTCTAACACAGCCTCCAACAAACATTGCTACCTGGGTGTCATTTGGCTTATCTTTTTCAAGTATTTGAAATAATTTTTTAATATTTTTAGATTTGTAAAAAGGAAAAAATATTTTTTTTATTTTTTGATAAAAAGTTATATTTTTTGATAATTTGTCCATTAAATTGGTTGGGGCACTAGGATTCGAACCTAGGATGGCGGTATCAAAAACCGCTGCCTTACCGCTTGGCTATGCCCCATTATTATCGTTTTGATATATCATAAAAACAAATAATTAAATAGAATTTGCGGTTATGCACCAATAATTAGGAAATTTTTTATGAATTATTCTCATACCAAGCTTTGCTGATTTTTTATCAATAAACACTCCAAAACAAACTGATCCAGAACCGGTCATTCGAGAAAAAAGACAATTTTTCTGTGTTTTTATTACATCTAAAATTTTTTTTATCTTAGGATATTTCTTTTCAACTATACTTTGTAAGTTATTAGTTTCATTCTGTAAAAATTTTAAATATTTAATTTTAGTTTGAATATTTGATAAATTATTTTCTAATGGTAAATTAAATTTCTTAACTTTAGAATATATCTGTTTTGTGGAACAATTTATATTTGGATATATTAAAACAAAATAAAAAGTATATCTTTTCTTAAATTCTAAAATTTTTTTAAGTCTTTTTTGAAAAGAATGGTTAAAAAAGAATAATCTAAAATCTGAACCTATTTCTTTTTCGAATATTTGCAATATTCTCTCATTAATTTTATTTTTTAAAAAATATTTAATTAAAAATACCGCATTACTAGTTCCTCCTCCAAGCCCTGCAAATACTGGTATTTTCTTATCTATAATAATTTCATATTTATTTCTTTTACTTATAAAACCATGTTTTCTTAAAAGATATATAGATTTAGTTATTGAGTTGCTTTTACTGATTATTTTTTTTTTAAATTGACCTATAAACTTTATTTTATCATTTTTTTTATTTATTTTTTTTATACTAATATGATCACAAAGATTTAAAAGCATTACACTAGATTGTATATTGTGTAACCCACCACTATTTTTTTTAAGAACTCTAAGAAATAAATTGATCTTAGAAAATGATTTGATCATTTCTTTTTCTAACTTTTTAATCCAAATAAAAGTTTTTGTTTAATTTCTTCCTTAAGTTTTTCTTCTGTCTTTTCTAAGTTAAGAACGTAATTCCAATAATACCTTGCTTGAAGTGTGTTATTATTCATCCATAATACATCAGCAAAATGATCATTTACGACCGGATCTGATGCCATTAATCTAACTGCCAGTTGCATATATTCTTTGGCCTCTTCGTATTTTTTTAATTTAAATAAAGCCCATCCTAAAGAATCAGTAATGTAACCATCATTTGGTTTCAACTTGGTAGCTTTTTTCAACATCTCTAGCGACTTCTCAATATTAATTCCTTTTTCAATCCACGAATAAGCTAGATAATTAATCATATAAGCATCATCGGGAGATACCCTTAGTGAATTAAGTAAATCAATTTCAGCTTTATCCCACTGGTCTGTTCTCTCATAAGCTACTCCTCTTCCATCTAATACTTGTCCGTAAAGATTATGTTTTTTATCAATTAATAGAATTAACTCAGAATAATATTTAATTGAGTCTTGATAGAGCTCATTGTTTCTTAAAAATTCAGCAAAATCAAATATCTCGTAAACTGTGGGGTTTTTAATTTTTAAAAAAGAATCTTTTAAATATTTAATTGATTCATCTTTTTTTTCTTGTTTTGTTAAAATAGATGCAATTCTCTTAGATGAGTGCCAATTATAGTTAGAACCTTTTTTATTTATGTTTTCATAAATATTTATAGCTTCTGGATATTGTTGAATCGCTTCAAAATTTTCAGCATAAAGTATCTCGAAAGATAAAAAATTTAAGTTTAAATATTTTGCTAAATTTAAATAAAAATTTGAAGCGGTATAATTAGCTTGTGAAGATAGTCCATTAGCAATGATATAAAGAATTTCTGCAATTACATGATTAACTTTTTTACAATCAAATTCATCACTTTTTTTCTTTTTTTCATTTAAATCTATTTGTAATTGATTTAAAATTACATTTGTTGGATCTGAATTAAGAGAAGATTGTAAAACATTTTTCGCTTTTTTTTCGTTTCCAATAGATAATAAGTATTTTGTATGAAAAAAATAATATCTTGAATAATTAATATTAGGATTTTTAGTTAGTTTTTCAAATGCTGCATCCGTTCGATCAGAGTCAAAATAACAATATATGAACAATTCTTGAATATTTTTTATATTCTCAAACCTGCTTGGTAAAGATTTAAGGCTAACAAGAGCCGAATTAATATCATTAATATTAGACCAAATATTAAGCGAAGCAGAAAGAAGATTTTGAATTGTATCGGGCTGGTTTTGATTCTTTAATTTTTCAAAGTAAAATTTAGCTTTTGAAAGATCTTTATTTTCTAAATGGTATATACCGCTTACTAAATTACTCTCAAAATTATCAAGTTTTTTTTTTTCTAAATCCCGAGCGTAATTAGCTGCATCTTTAAATTTTTTAAGCGTTACTAATGAATATAAATAATATTGAGAGTAAGCGTAATGGCTCTCTTCAAGGTTATTTAGTGATTTAAAATAATCATAAGAAGCTTGATATTGATTGTCATTAATAGCAATTATGCCTGAAAAATAATTAGATATCTCTTTTGAATTAGAAAATTTATCTATACTCTTAGCTAAAAGAAAGTTAAAAAAATTTAAAAATATTGTAAATAATATAATAAACTTGAATTGAGTTATTAAGTTTTTCATAATTATTCAAATGGTAAAAAAAATTAATACCAAATTCGTAAAATTAATTAAATATTATAATCTAATTAATTATAACCTAATATATGAGAATGAAGCTATAAATCGATACAAAATTAATGGCAATTTAGCGATCAAAGGATTAAAGGGTAAAGAGCTTCAAGAACTTAAACAATCTATTGAAAATATTAAAAATTGTGAATTAAAAAAAAATTCTACAACTATTGTTTTTTCTGATGGTGATCCCAATTCAAAAATTATGATTATTGGAGAAGGTCCTGGAGCGAACGAAGATTTAGAGGGAGTGCCATTTATAGGTAAAACGGGCGAACTATTAGATAAAATGCTCCTATCAATTAATTTAGATAGAAATAATGTTTATATAACTAATGTAATTAATTATAGAACTCCTGAAAATAGAAGCCCGACAAAAGATGAAATAGCTCGCTATCTACCATACCTAACGAGACATATAGAAATTATAGACCCTAAAATATTAATTTTATTAGGCAGCACTGCTTTAAATGCTATTATTGGGGATCGTCAACCAATATCAGAAATTAGAGGAAAGTGGATTGATCAAAAAATAGGAAAGTGCAATTCATCTGTGATTGTATCATTTCATCCAGCTTTTTTAATGAGGCAGCCCGATCAAAAAGCAATGTCCTGGATTGACTTAAAAATGATTAAAAAAAAAGTTTCAGATTTAAAAATAAAAATTGAAAAATAATATTGTCATAGCGGGCGTTGATGAAGTTGGTAGAGGCTGTTTAGCAGGCCCTGTTGTTTCTGCAGCTGTTATTCTAAATGATAAGATTGATTTGAAATCAATAAAAGATTCAAAAAAAATTAATTTTAAAAACAGATTAAAGATTGCAGAATATATAAAAGAAAATTCTTGCTATGCAATTGGGTTAGCATCTGTTAAAGAAATTTTTAAAGTCAATATTCTCCAAGCAACACTTCTTTCAATGAAAAGAGCTATTGATAAACTAAACCAAAAACCTGAGCTAATTTTAATTGATGGTCTTTTTGCACCTAAAGGCCTGAAAAATTATAAAACTTTAATAAAGGGAGATGAAAAAATTAAATGTATAAGCGCTGCATCAATCATAGCAAAAACTTATAGAGATTTGCTAATGATCAAATTATCTAAAAAATTTACTAATTATGCTTGGGAAAGCAATTTTGGCTACGGAACTAAAGAACATCTTGAGAGTTTAAAAAAGTTTGGAGTTACCTCGGAGCATCGAAAAGGATTTAAACCAATACACAACATCTTGTTAAGATAAAAATTTTAAACACAAAAGACACCCTATTTCACGTAAAACTGTTTGACCTCAGATTCAATTTCGAGTTGAATCTAAAAAAATGTCAGACTTTGATAACAAAATTATTAACGACAACTCCTTAGAAATTTTAAAAAAAATTCCTGACAGAACTTTTGATTTAATTTTTGCAGATCCTCCATACAACATGCAAATTGGTGAGACATTGAGAAGACCAAACGATAGCAAAGTTAATGGGGTTGATGACAAATGGGATCAATTTAAAAGCTTTAAACATTACGATGATTTTTGCAAAGCATGGTTAACAGAGTGCAAAAGAATATTAAAAGATAATGGGAGTATTTGGGTTATTGGATCTTACCACAATATTTTTCGTTTAGGTTACCATATTCAAAATTTAGATTTTTGGATTTTAAATGATGTTATATGGCGAAAAAATAATCCCATGCCAAATTTTAAAGGCACAAGATTTACAAATGCGCATGAAACTTTGATATGGGCATCAAAAAGTAAGAAATCTAAATATAAGTTTAATTATCAATCTCTTAAATGCTTTAATGATGACCTCCAGATGAGATCCGACTGGATGTTGCCAATTTGCAGCGGAAAAGAAAGACTAAAAAAAGATGGTCAAAAAGTTCACTCTACGCAAAAACCAGAATCTCTATTATATAGAATAATTTTATCTACTACGAATAAAGGTGACTCGGTGTTTGATCCCTTTTTAGGTACTGGAACGACTGCAGTTGTAGCTAAAAAACTAGGTAGAAAATATTATGGTATTGAAAAAGACAAAAAATACTTTTTAGCGGCAAAAAAAAGAATAGAAGAAGTAAAAGAAATTGAAGATAATTATTTAGATACCATTCAAAACAACAAATCTAAACCAAGAATACCATTTGGTTGTTTAATTGAGATGGGCATTCTAGAGCCTGGCATGATTCTATTTGATCATAAAAAAAAATATAACGCTAAAATTATGGCTGACGGAAGTATCAAATATAAAGATAAAGAAGGATCGATTCATAAAGTAGCAGCTAAAATATTGGGTGCGGAAAGTTGTAACGGTTGGACTTATTGGCACTACAACATAGAAGGATCAATACAGCCCATTGATAATCTAAGACAAAAATTGTTTGCTAAAAACTCTTTCTAAAAAAATGTTTATAAATTTTTTATTATAAATTAATTTTCTTAAAAAAAAATTTCTAATTCTAATTAAAAAAAAATTAGATAAATGAAAAACAAAAAAATTAAAACTAGATCTTTTTCTAATCATTTCTATTCTTTCTAATCTATTTGAAAAAAAAAGATCTTGTTTATCTTTGTTATTTTTTTCAAATATTATAAACAGTTCTTTAGCTCCTTCTATTGATTGAGAGGCACCTTGTGCCATGGTTGGTAGTAAGGTACAAAACGCATCTCCTAGATAGAAAATATTATTATATTTAGAAATAGTTGGTTTGGTAGAAGTATAAATAGGCCAAAAAGATAAGTCTTTTTCAGATAGAATATTTAAATTATTTTGCTTTAATATTTTGGCAAGTAGCGCTTTTTTTGTATCATCAGAATTAATATTCCTACTTCTTACAGTGGTAACAAAATTAAACTGATCATTATTTACTGGATAAAAAACTAAGTGTGCGCGCTCACACATAAATAATGAAATATTTTCTTTATTCAAAATTTTTAACTTATCTTTATTGATCGTTATTCTTGTAGCAAAAGTTTTATGAAAATTTATTTTAAATTTTTTATTTTCTATAACTGTTTTTGTGATTGAAAAAACTCCGTCTGAAACCACAAGATAGTCAATTTCATCTATATGTCCATCTGCAAATGAAATCCTTATTTTACTATTTTTATATTCAACAGTTTTGATTATTTTATTAAACATAAATACATTGGAAAATAATTTATCTTTTAGAAACTTGATTAGAGAAGATCTTTTAAGGGTAGTGTATTTAGCTAATTCTGTATTAAATTGAGTTAAATCTAAATCACATATTTTATTTTGATTAGAATAAAAATCTATAGCTTTAGGATTAAAAAAATCTGATTTATTTAATTCAGAAAATCCAATTTGATTTAAAATAGAAATACTATTGACCGCAAGTTGAATACCAAAACCCTCATCTAAGTTTAATGCTTCCCTTTTTTCATAGATCGTAAATTCATAATTTGAATTTTTTTGTAAAAAATTTCCTAAAGTTAGACCGGCGATACCAGCACCTATGATTGCAATTTTTTTTTTCATTATTTTATTTTTGAAAATTGTTTAAATATTTTTTTTGTAAAAGAAGGAATAAACTCATTATTATCTTTTAAAGAAAACCAGCGCAACGGAAGTGGAAGTTTTGACGAATATTTATAATATAAATCTATATTTAATTTTTTATTGGAAATAGATTTTTTAAAATTAGAATGAAAATTCCAATTTTGAATTTTATTTTTAATATTTTTTTCTTTAATAGGTGGCAAATAAAATTTATCTAAAAATCCTAGATTGTGATTTTTCGTTAATGCAATTTTATTTTTTGTCTTATTAATGTAACAAAATATATCGTAGCTCTTCTCTAAAGGTTGAATCTTTTTAAATTGTTTAAACTTTTTGTCAGACTTAAAATATTTACATGTATTTCTTATATTGCATTTAAAACATTCTGGATCTTTTGGCTTACAAATTAATGCTCCAAACTCCATCAAAGCTTCAACCAAATCAGAATTTCTTTTTGTTTCAAATAAAGATTTTTTATTATTTTCTATAACTTTATTTAAATCGATTAAAACTTGATTTTTATTAAGTATTCTTGAAAACACTCTCTTGACATTTCCATCTATAGCAATTGTTGGTTGATTATATACAAAAGCTAGTAAAGCATTAGCAGTATAATCACCTACTCCGGGTAATTTTTTTATATCAAAAATTTTATTTGGTAACTTTGAGTTATACTCATTGACTAGTATTTTAGCTGTTAATAAAAGATTTCTGGCTCTTCTGTAGTAGCCAAGACCTTCCCATAGTTTTAAAATTTTTTTTTCATTAGACTTTGATAGCGACTCTAAGGTTGGAAAATGAATCAAAAATTTTTTGAAATAGGGAAGAACTGTTTTGACTTGCGTTTGTTGCAACATAAACTCACTTAAAAGTCTATAATAAAGCTTTTTTGATGATTTTTTACCAACACGCCAAGGCAGTTTTCTCTTGTTATTATCGTACCAAGCTAGAATTTTTTTTGATAAATTGCGAGGAAGATGCATGATAAAAAAAATAATAATAAAACCAATACCTTCATACAAGGTTTAAGGCCTTTTTCTAAGTCATTACCGCAAGGCCTAAAAAAACTATTGAAAAAAGGGAGTTACAATTTTTCTAATATAGTCGATAACTGGACTAAAATGGTAGGTAAAAACCTGTCAGATGCGTGTTATCCAAGTACGGTAAAAATGGGTAAAGAAATGAATAATGGAACTTTAGTTTTAAACGTCATTCATGGGAATGAAGTTACTGTAGAATATAGTAAGCAAGAAATTATGGATAAAATTAACAGTTTTTTTGGTTTCAATTGTATTAAAGAAGTTAAACTGAAAGTTGTTCAGGAAAAAAAATCACTTAAAAATAATTTGCCATTAAATGAAATTAAATTGAATTATAGTAATAAGTTAGAGAATATTAAAAATGAAGGACTTAAAAAAACATTAAATAAATTGATTGAAGCCTATAATGCAAAAAATAATTAAAAATATTTTTTTATTCTCTTTTATTTTTCTATTTGTAAGTTGTGATTCATCTTCGCAAAGTAAGAGCAACTCTAATGGCATGGTAACAGTAAAAGTTTTTTCTTCACTTACTTGCCCGCATTGTGCTGATTTTCACGGGAAAATTTATCAAGAATTGGATAAAGAATATATTAGTAAAGGAAAAGTAAAATTTGAGCATATCAGTTTTCCACTTGACCTGGCTGCTCTAAATGCAGAGAAAATTTTACAATGTGACGGAAATTCTCAAACAAATTTTAAATTTTTAACTGAAATTTATAAAAAACAAGATAAATGGGCAGCAGGATCAGACATTAATATTATTAATAATGCTATTAAGGCTATTGGTAAGGAATTTAATTTGACAGAAGAGGTAATGAATAAATGTTTAGCCAATAAAGATCTGGAAGAAAAAATCTTAAATGAGAGAATTGAAGCTCAAAAAAATTATAAAATTAGTTCAACTCCTACAATCTATATAAACGAAAAAAAATATGAAGGAGGAAGAGATTATAAATCTTTCAAAAAAATAATTGATAAACTTTTATAATGAAATTTAAAAAAATAGAAATTACTGGATTTAAATCTTTTTTTGATAAAACTCATTTTTATATTGAAGATGGTTTAACTGGAATCGTTGGACCTAATGGGTGCGGAAAATCTAATATAGT
>SYDM01000006.1 GCA_005801485.1 Rickettsiales bacterium | reverse complement strand
TATACGGTTTAAATCTTCTTCTCTTAAACATGCAGATTTATAAGATAGATATCTAAGGAAATTTTTTTGGTAATAGTCTTGATGATAATCTTCTGCTGGATAAAATTTCTTAAACTCCCATACTAAAGTTACTACTTTTTTTTTAAATCTATTTTCAATATCTTTTAAAGAATTATCTATAAGACTTTTTTGCTTTTCATTTTGATAAAAAGCAACCGAGCGATAACTATCGCCTTTATCACAAAATTGTCCTCGAGCATCAAATGGATCTATGTTTTCCCAAAAAATTTTAAGCAACTCTTGATAATTTGTTAATTTTGGATTGTATATTATTTCAATCGCTTCTACATGCCCTGTTTTTTTATAAACAACTTGCTCATAAGTTGGATTCTCAACATGTCCTCCAGAATAACCTGAAATAGACTTTACAACTCCTTTTACTTTATCAAACGACTCTTCCATACACCAAAAGCAGCCTCCGGCAAAATAAGCTTTTTCATATTCTATTTTGTTTTCTCCCTTGCTTGCGGAAAGATCATCTTCTGCAATCAATAAAAAATCCATAAATAGAAAGTTGATTAAAAAAACAATGGTAAAAATAATTTTTTTCATAAATTTATTATATAGTTTTGATTTAATTAAGGATAATATTATATGTAATTAATTATGAAAAAAATTCCCTGTTGTGACGAGTGCGGTGAAAGTAACACTATTCTTAATCAAATAAGTAATTTTAGTGATATTAAATTTCTTTGCTCAGAATGCTATCAGCTGAGATTTTTAGAAGAAAATTCAAATAAAATTTTAAATCACGTTGAAGTTAATAATATTTGTGAAGAGTGTAAAAAAGAAGACGAAGATGTTAAACACAACTTAATTATGTTTGGCTTTAAAATCTGCAAAAGTTGCAAAACTTCAAAAACTATATTTCCTATTTAAAATTAGTTGTTATAGCTAAAATACTTATGAGCGCAAATGCTTGGATGAGCCATGCTATCACAACTACACCAAATGCTTTCCACAAACTTCTAAAATTTAAAGTTTGTTTGACAGCTACGACCATACAAGCCAGCATCCAAAAAGCAGAACCAATAAATGTTACGTACATTAAATCAGGATTAAAACTAAGTACTCTTATAATGCCTGGGGCACTTGAAAACCCAATTGATCTTAAAAGTGCAGCATGCGTAGTTTTAGTTTTCAGGTCCGGAAATAATTTAACACCGACAAAATAAATGATATACGCCCATAAAAACCAGCTCACTAAAGATAATAGAGGTGCAAGGAAAAAATTTCCCATACCTAGCTGCTTAGCTACAATGCCTGCTGCTGAGCTAGAAATTATAACTACAATAGCAGCTGAAAGCGTAGCATTCTTATCTTTTTGAACTTCATCATATACTTCTGGATCAATCTTAATTGATCGGTAAACTCTACGTAGAAATAATGAAATCATATTTTATAACTTAATTAAATTAAATTGATTATGCAAATAAGAAAACTCAATTTAATATTGCTATAGCGGTATTAAGAACAAAAGCAAAAGATGACCATAAAAAGTAAGGGGCCATAAATAAAAAACTTAATTTATCTTTATAAAAATAAATCCTCATTAAAATAATTATAAATATTAAAATAATTACTAAATTTAATAAGGCTAATTCAATTTGGTGAAAGCCAAAAAAAATTATACTCCACATGGCATTAAAAAAAAGATGATAAAAATAAATATTAAGAATTCTACGGTCAAAGAACTTTATCCAAATTCTCCAAATAGCTATTGACATAAAAATATAAAGCATAGTCCAGACAGGTCCAAAAACCCAGCTTGGTGGATTGAAACTTGGTAGTATTATTTCTGAATACCAGGGTTCTTTAAATGAGGCTGTAGTAAATCCGCCGATAGCGGAGGCAACAAAAGTAATTAAAAATATTAATACAAGTGATAAATATTTATTCTTTGTCATACAATAAGATATAACTAATTTATGTCTCAAAATCAGAAAAAAATATGGATCACTGGAGCTAGCAGCGGAATAGGCAGGGCTTTAGCTGAAAAATTTGCCAAAGAAAATTGGAAGGTAGCTATTTCTGCAAGAAGAGAAAGTTTACTTAAAGAAATAGCCCAACATGAAAATATCTCCTCATTTCCATTAGATGTGACTGATGACGATAGTGTTGATGTGACATTTTCAAATATCCTAAAAGAATTTAAAGATTTAGATTTATGTGTTTTTTGTAGTGGAACTTATGATCCTAAACTTGAAAAAGAAATAAATAAAGAACAAATTAGAAAAGTTATGAATATAAATTTTTTTGGTATTTTAAATTGTATTAAAGCTGTAGAAAAATATTTTAAGAATAAAAAAGATGGACATATATCTATTGTTTCATCTATTGCTGCTTACAGAGGTCTACCAAATTCAAGTGCCTATGGCCCTTCTAAGTCAGCATTAACTAATTTAACTGAAAGTCTTTATTTTGATTTTAAAAAATATAACGTAAGAATTTCCTTAGTATCCCCAGGTTTTATTAAAACACCTTTAACTGATAAAAATGAATTTCCGATGCCGTTTATAAAGTCACCTGAGTTTGCGGCAAATAAAATGTATAATGGTTTAGTTAAGAGTACTGCATTTGAAATCAATTTTCCAAAAGAGTTAACTATTGCTTTCAAGTTACTAAGAATATTGCCTTACCGTCTGTATTTATTTTTAATAGATAAACTGGTTAAAAGATAAATATTTTTTATAAATTCCTTACTAATCTTCTTACTTTTTCCATTTCTTCTGTAAATTTCTTATCTGTCATACCGGGTAGAACTTCATAAAATCTTATGTACTCAATTTTCATGCCACCGAGTTTTAAAACTCCAGCTTTTATTCTTCTAAAAGGCATATTTTGAAACCATGTTTGAATAGAGAAAATATTCCCACCATAAGACATGGACATAATAGCTAATTTGTTTTTCATTACTCCAGCAACGGGGTAACCCCAGTTTCCATAAATTCTTTTAAAAGCAAAAAACCATTTTGGCGCAAGAACAAGGTCAATCCAATTTTCTAAAATAGCGCTCGCTCTTAAATTATAACAAGGAGAGACTAAAAACATTACATCACATTTTTCTAACCTTTTTCTATAATCAAGCACCTGTTCATTGGGTGGGCTACCGTCAAAAAAATTTAGCTGCTTTTCCTCATGTAAATTTATTAAATCAATACTGAAACCACACTTTTTAGCCTCATCAATAAAAGTATCGCGAATAGCAGCGTTAAAAGAATTTTTGGAATTATGATGCCCGTAAGCAATAAATATATTTTTCGACATCAAATATTATTTTAAAAAATCTTTTACTCTTTGAAGAGTGCTTTTGTCAGGTCCATCATATTGTATTTGATAAGATCCGGTTCTAGTTAGAACATCGATTCCTTTTGTAAAAATAAAAATAAAAAAAATTAGAAAAAAAACTATAAATATTTTTGCTGGATTATAGTTACCTGTTTCGAAAACACTTTTTTGTTCTTTTTTCGCTTTGTGAAAAATTTTAAAAGTTATGTAAGTAGCTATAATTAATCCTACATGACCCATTACAACGCCTGCCCACCCCCAAATAAAAGTTGTTAAGCTAAATACATACAGGCTAAAGACAGTCGACCAAACAAATGATAATACAATTAGTATTTGAAGCCTTACTGATTTCGGTAATGATCTAATATCAGATTTAGAGTCATCAAACATGATATTAGCACTTTCGATCATCCAATTTTTTAATTTTTCTAACATTTTTGAATTCTATATTACAATATTGAACTAAAATTGAAAAATTTTATTATTCGCTATAAATTAAATAAATTTATATTAATCTGATTAATCTTTAACAAACATAACAGTAAGCTCAGCAACTTTAAAACCAAATTTTGTCATAGTTGCCCTATTAATTGCGACTTTTTCGTTTTGTTTAAAAATCCAATCATCAAAGGTAATTTTAATTTCTTTTCCTTTAACTGGAATTAATAAAACATATTCGAATTTAAATGCTGGGCCATAAGAGTACCCTTTTGCTTTTCCAACAACATCACCGGCAGTACCTTCATAATTGTGCTCATCAATTTTAATAATTTTCCATTGCCTTGTTTGAATTTCACCATCTGACCAATTAAATTTTTCATCTAAAATTAATTGTTTGCCATCCCATTTGCCATTTAGATTGGCTGAAAATTGTCTTGTTACTTTGCCTGATCGATCTTGTAAAAGACCCCAGGCTTTAACATTCCCTGATAAATAATCTTCAATAATTAATCTAGGTTTTTGATCTTTAAAATCTATTGGTTTCATTTTGTTTCCTGAACAGTTAGTTAGTAAAATTGTTATTAAAAAAATAAATATGATTCTCATAGAGATTTATTTATTAGATAAAGAGAATTGAATCAAATCTATATTCTTAGATTTAAAGCCAGCCTCACAATAAGAAAAATAAAAGTCCCATATTTTTTTAAAAGATTGGTCAAATCCCTGCTTAGAAATATCGTTCCATGATCTAATAAAATTATTTCTCCATTCTTTAAGTGTATTTGAGTAATGAGCACCATAAGAATTATAATTAGTTAATTCTAGCCCTGTTTGTTTACAATAATTTTTTATTGAATGAAGTGAAGGCAAAAATCCACCAGGGAATATATATTTTTGAATAAAATCTTCTCTTTTTCTATATCTTTCAAATAATTCATCTTTAATTATAATGGCTTGTATAGCTCCGACACCACCAGGCTTTAAATTTTCTTTAATAGTTAAAAAAAATTTAGCAAGATATTTTTCACCTACGGCTTCGATCATCTCGATAGATGCTATGGAATCATATTTTCCTTTTAAATCTCTATAATCTAAAAATTTAATATCTACTTTATGATTTAAGCCAGCATTAAATATTCTTTTTTTAGCAAATTCTAATTGTTTTTTTGAAATGGTAATACAATCTAGTTTAACATCATAATTTTTAGATAAGTGTTCAGCAAAACCTCCCCAACCACACCCGATCTCTAAAATTTTATCTCCAGACTTTGGTTTTAAAAGATCAATAAGTTTATTGTATTTATTTAACTGTGCGTTAGCTAAATCTTCATTAGGCGCATTAAAAATAGCACTTGAATAAGTCAATGTTTTATCTAACCAAATAGAAAAAAATTCATTGCCTAAATCATAATGTTTTGAAATATTCTCTTTACTTTTAAATCTTGTGTTTGAGTAAAATAAATTTTTAAATAAGTTTTTTAAAAAACTAATTTTCAAAATTCCTAAGAATGTGTTTGTAAGATCAATATTTCTTGCTGTTAATTCGATCAAAGAGGTTAGATTGGATGTAGAAAAATCGTCTCTCACATAACTTTCAGCAAGTCCTGTACTTCCTCCTTTTAAAATATTGAAATAAAATTTTGGATCATTGACTTTAATATCTGCTTTAACTTCTTTATTAATTTCACCAAAAATAAATTTTTCATGGTTGTAATTAGTAAGATTTAAACTACCATTTTTAATTAATTTTAGCTTATTTAAGATAAAAGTTTCGGATAATTTTTGAAGGCTAAAATTCATTTTTCTAAGGTTATATTATTTTTAATTTTTACTTCTTTTTTTACGTATATAGCACCTTTTTTCCAAAGTCTTAATGCTTCAAAATGTATAGCGAATATAATTTTAAATGTCATCATGGGGTGAGTTAAAAAATTAATGAGCAATTGTCTTGTGCTCATTTGTTGCCTTTTCCCTGTTTGACAAGCAATCAGCACTTTATCTACCTTGTCAGTTTGTTTAATGTAAACTTTTAACTCATGATTTGGCTCAGTTAATCTAAAATTATAATCAGTTTCCATTTCTATAAAGGGTGAAACATAAAATTTTTTATCGCAGTGCTGGCTAACAATCTTAAAGTTTTGATCAACAGGAAAAATATAAGTATGTTGTTCATTAAAATTATTTTTAACTTCATATAAAATTACTTTTAAATTATTTTCATCATAGCAGTAAAAAATACTTAAAGGATTAAAAACATAACCAAATATTCTTGGAAAACATAAAAGTTTAATTTTTGAAATATTAAAATATAAGTTATTTTTTTTTAGATTTTTTTTAACCCAATCTTTAAGATTGCCACCGTCCCGATCTCCATGATCTTTGTTGTAAAAACTAAACAAATTAAATTTATTATATGAAAATAAACTAATTTTTTTCTGCAAAATTTCTAATTCATCTAAATTAAACAAAATTGAAAAAGTCCTATATGAAAAATAATGTTTGATTGGTTTAAATCTTCTGTGTGAAACGTTTCCTTTGTATATGCAAGTTTCCATTTATATTTTTAACTGTTTAATCATATCTAAAGATGATTTTAATCCATCCTCATGAAAACCATAACTAAAATAACTGCCACAGAATGAGGTTCTATGCACACCTTGTAACATTTTAAGATTTTTTTGTAATCTTGTGTTTTCTAAATTAAAATAAGGGTGACTAAAAATAACTCTTTTTATAATATTTTTATTTTCAATATTTTGTATTGGATTTAAAGTTAAAAAATAATTTTTATCTGTTTTGAGATTTTGCAATAAATTTAACCAATAGGTAACGCAGGTATTTGTAAGATCTTGTTTTGATATTGAATTCCAACTCGACCAAGCAGATTTATTTTTAGGCATTAGCTTGTCATCTGTATGAAGAAAAACTGTATTAGTTACGTACTGAAATTTACTTAAAATAGATTTTTCTTCAATTGTTGGTTCTTCTAATAGAGCTAAAGATTCATTGGCATGACAAGCTAAAACTACGTGTTCGTAGTCTATATAATCTTCATTGGAACCCACTGCTATTCTAACATTATTTTCACTTCTGCTAATTTTTCTAATTTTGTAATTTTTAAAATAGTCGCCACTAATGAAAGGTAAAATTTTTGAAACATATTTTCTGCTTCTACCTGAGACTGTAAACCATTGTGGTCTATTTTTTAAATTGAAAAGTCCATGGTTGGTAAAAAAATTTACAAAAAGTGTAAGAGGCACGTCTTGAGCTTTGGCAAAAGGCATGGACCAAATTGCTGCAACCATTGGAATAATGTGGTAATTTTTTAGATACCCGGAAACTTTCTTTTTTTCTAAATAATCTCCTAACGTTAAGTCTT
>SYDM01000070.1 GCA_005801485.1 Rickettsiales bacterium | reverse complement strand
GTAGATTTCATTTCTGGGCCCAAAATTAAATCACTGTTTGGAAATTTATTAAATGGAAATACCGCTTCTTTGACAGCAAACATATTTTTAGTTTTACTCTTTAAATTAAATTTTGATAATTTTTCACCCGCCATGACTCTAGAGGCAATTTTAGCAAGAGGGATAGCTTTAGCCTTGGAGACAAAAGGGACAGTTCTACTCGCTCTTGGATTAACTTCAATAACATAAATTTCATCTTTTTTGATCGCATATTGCACATTCATAAAACCTTTTACTTTTAATGCTAGAGCTAACTTTATTGTTTGAACTTCTATTTCTTTAATTAGGCTTTTCTTAATAGATATCGGAGGTAAGCAGCAAGCAGAGTCCCCAGAGTGAATTCCGGCTTCTTCTATGTGTTGCATGATGCCTGCTACAAAAACTTGTTTTCCATCAGATATAGCATCTACATCGACTTCCATAGCTTGAGCAATAAATCTATCTATTAAAATTGGATTTTGTTCTGCTGCTTTAAATGCTTCTTCTACAAATTTTTTAAGTTGGTATTTTTCATGAACAATTT
The DNA here is from genome assembly GCA_005801485.1 of Rickettsiales bacterium. The sequence goes on along the minus strand of SYDM01000070.1, from coordinate 2,747 downwards.
CCATAGCTCTGCCACCTAATACATAAGAAGGTCTAACCATTAATGGCAGACCTATTTTTTCAGCTATTTGAATTGCCTGTTTAAAATTTTTAGCTATTCCACTTTCAGCTTGTTTTAATTTTAATTGATTAAGGAGTTTTCTGAATCTATCTCTATCTTCAGCTAAATCGATAGAAGCATATTGTGTTCCAATAATAGGAAAATTGTTATCGTGTAAAAATTTAGCAAGTTTAATAGGTGTCTGCCCTCCAAATTGAGCAATAATTCCTATTAATTTTCCTTTTTCTTTTTCTTTTTTGATGATGTTATAAATATATTCTTCTGTAAGTGGCTCAAAATATAATCTATCACTAGTATCGTAATCTGTTGAAACTGTTTCAGGATTACAATTAATCATAATAGTTTCAAATCCCACTTCTTTTAAAGCATAGCTTGCTTGGCAGCAGCAATAGTCAAACTCAATTCCTTGACCAATTCTATTTGGACCTCCACCTAAAATAATAATTTTTCTCTTTTGCGAAGGATTAGCTTCATCTTCAGATGTTAGAGAATAATTTCTTTGGTAAGTTGAGTACATATAAGGTGTAAATGATTTAAATTCGGATGCGCAAGTATCTACTTTTTTAAAAACCGGTAAAACTTTTAAGGCCATTCTTTTATTTCTAATTATTTTTTCAGAAGTTCTTGTTAATTCTGAGAGTTTTTTATCAGAAAAGCCCACAGATTTAATTTTATTAAATCCATTGTAATCTTTAGGCAGACCTTTGCTTTTAATTTGATTTTCTATTTCGACTATTTCCCTGATCTGCTCTAAGAACCAGCTATCTATCTTACATAGCCTATATATTTTTTTTATATTAATTTTTTTTCTAAACGCTTCAGCCACTAGTAAAATTTTATTAGGAATATTTTCTTTAAGTTTTTTTTCGATTTGTTTTTTATTTAAAGAAAAAATTCTATCAAGGCCTGAAAATCCTGTCTCTAAAGACACAAGTGCTTTTTGAAGCGATTCTTTGAAGTTTCTCCCGATTGCCATGGCTTCACCAACTGATTTCATAGAGGTGCCCAATATAGCTTCTGAAGTAGGAAATTTTTCAAAAGTAAATCTTGGGATTTTTGTAACTACATAATCAATACTTGGTTCAAATGAAGCTGGTGTTACTTTAGTGATTTCATTTTTAAGTTCATCTAAAGTGTAACCTATTGCTAATTTTGCTGCGACTTTTGCAATTGGGAAACCTGTGGCTTTAGAAGCCAATGCCGAAGATCTCGATACTCTTGGATTCATCTCAATGATTACCATCCTTCCATTTTTTGGATTAATGGCGAATTGCACGTTGGAACCACCAGTTTCAACACCAATTTTTCTAAGACAGGCAATCGATGCGTTTCTCATCACCTGATATTCTTTATCGGTAAGAGTTAAAGCTGGAGCAACGGTAACCGAGTCACCCGTATGAATTCCCATCGGATCAATATTTTCAATTGAACAAACAATAATACAGTTATCTTTTTTATCTCTGACAACTTCCATCTCAAACTCTTTCCATCCTTCAAGGGACTCTTCTATTAATACTTGACCAACTGGAGACTCACGAAGCCCGTCCTTAACAATTCTTAAATAATCTTTTTTGGATTTTACAATGCCACCACCTAATCCGCCCAAAGTGAATGAAGGTCTAATAATAGCAGGTAATCCAATCTCTTTTAAAACTTTTGCCGCATCTTTAATACGGTTTACAATCTTTGATTTTGGTAAATCTAAACCAATCTCAAGCATGTTTTTTCTAAATTTTTTTCTATCTTCTGCATTAGAAATAGCTTTGGAATTAGCTCCAATAAGTTCAATTTTATATTTTTTTAAGACTCCTTTTTTTTCTGCCTCCATGGCTAAATTTAAGGCAGTTTGACCGCCCATAGTTGGAAGTATCGCATCAGGTTTTTCTTTAATAATAATTTTTTCTAACACCTGAAGTGTTATGGGTTCGATGTACGTTTTGTCAGCAACACCAGAGTCGGTCATTATTGTTGCTGGGTTTGAATTAATTAATATAACTTTATAACCCTCATCCTTTAGAGCTTTACACGCCTGTGTGCCGGAGTAATCAAATTCACAAGCTTGACCAATAATTATGGGACCTGCCCCAATGACTAATATTTTTTTAAGATCTTTTCTTTTTGGCATATTTTTTCATTTCTTTAATAAATTCTTTAAAAAGATAAACACTATCTTGAGGACCCGGATTAGATTCTGGATGATATTGGACAGAAAAAACTGGTTTATTTTTTAATTTTATTCCCTCGATTGATCCGTCAAAAAGAGATGTATGAGTTACATCAATATTTTTTGGTAAATTTTCTTTAGTTACTTCAAACCCGTGATTTTGGCTTGTAATTTCTACACTTCCATTTATTAAATTTTTAACAGGATGATTTGCTCCTCTATGACCAAATTTCATTTTTTTGGTTTTAGCTCCAAGAGCTAAAGCAATTATTTGATGTCCTAGACATATTCCAAAAATAGGTAAACTTGTTTTTATAAGATCTTGAATAATTTTTATTGCATATTTTCCAGTGGCCGCGGGATCACCAGGTCCATTAGATAAGAAAATTCCATTTGGTTTAAGCTGGAGTATTTCCTCCGAGCTTGTTTTACATGAGACGACTGTAACTTTACAATTAAAATCAGAAAAATATCTTAAAATATTTCTTTTAATTCCATAATCTATTGCAACAACACTTAAAGT
>SYDM01000069.1 GCA_005801485.1 Rickettsiales bacterium | reverse complement strand
GATTTCGGATCAAAAATATGATGAGTTAAAAAAAAATATTTTAGAATTAGAAAAAAAATATTTATTTTTGAAAAAATTTATATCCATTAATGAGAGGATCGGATATAAACCTTCTTCAAAATTTAATAAAATAAAACATTCTAGACCCATGCTTTCCCTGGCTAATGCTTTCGATGGCAATGATATAAATGATTTTGTTAAAAAAATTAATAATTATTTAAATAATAAAAATTTAAATTTATCTTTTTCTTTAGAGCCTAAAATTGATGGAATTTCAGCATCCTTATCATATCAAAATGGACAATTAGTAGGAGGTTTATCAAGAGGCGATGGTGAAACTGGCGAAGATATACTAGAAAATCTTAAAACTATTAAACAAATACCACATAGCATTAAAGCAAAAGATTTACCAAACACTTTTGAAGTAAGAGGCGAGGTTTATATCGGAAAAAAAGATTTTGAAAAGATAAAAGACAAATTTGCTAATCCTAGAAATGCAGCTGGGGGCTCATTGAGGCAAAAAGATTCTTATCAAACTGCACAAATACCATTAAAATTTTTTGCATATGGTTTTGGTCAAATAGATCCTTTTGTATTTAAAAAACAGTCGGAATTTTTGGAAAAAATTAATGAATGGGGATTTAAAACTAATCCTCTTAATTTTTTGGCTAAAAGCACTAAAGAAATTGATGATCATTATAACAAAATTGAAAAAATTAGATCAAATTTAGATTATGATATTGATGGCTTAGTTATAAAAATCGATGATCTGAGTTTGCAAACTAGATTAGGAAATACTTCTAACTCTCCAAGATGGGCAATCGCTTATAAATTTTCATCTGTTCAAGCTACAACAAAAATTAAAGATATTATAATTCAAGTAGGCAGAACAGGAGCATTAACCCCAGTAGCTAAAGTTGAACCAGTAACTGTTGGGGGAGTTGTGGTTTCTAATGCTACATTGCACAATGAAGAAGAAATTTTAAGAAAAGATATCAGGATAGGAGACGTCGTAACCATTCAAAGAGCAGGAGATGTTATTCCTCAAGTTGTTTCAGTAGATTTAAGAAAGAGAGACATCAAATCAAAAAAATTTATTTTTCCAACTAAATGTCCTTGTGGTTTTGACACTATAAAAGAAATGAATGTTAGTACTAAAAAAGTAGATGCTGTAAGAAGATGCCCAGATAGAGGATATCAATGTCAGTATATTGCAAAAGAAAAACTAAAACATTTTGTTTCTAAAGATGCATTTAATATTGAAGGATTAGGAAAAAAAATTATAGATCAATTTTGGGATTTAGCATTAATCAAAAAACCATCAGATATTTTTAACTTAGATTACCAAAAAATAGAAAATTTAGAAGGGTGGGGTAAATTATCAGTCAATAATTTACAGTCTGCGGTAAATCAATCTTCGCAAATTCTACTAGATAAATTTATTTATTCTCTTGGCATTAGACACATTGGACAAGAAAACGCTAAACTTTTAGGTAGTTTTTTTAAAAATATTAATAAATTTACTGAATTGTTTAATTTTTCTAAACGAAAAAATTTATTGAAAAATATCGGTGAACTGGATGGAATAGGATTGGTTCAATTAAAATCTTTAGAAGAATTTTTTTCAAATCCAATGAATGAAGAAATTATATCATCATTGATGAAGCATTTAAAAATAAAAGACTCTAAGACTTTGAACAAAGACGGCATGTTGAGCGGTAAGACAATTATGTTTACAGGAGGATTTGAAAAAATTAGCAGATCCGAAGCAAAATCATTAGCTGAAGAAAATGGTGGCAAGATACTTAGCAATGTTTCAAGTAAACTAAGTATACTGGTAACAGGCAATAGTAAACCAACTAAATCAAAAATTGAAAAAGCTAAAGAGCTAAGAGTAAAAATTATCTCTGAAACTGATTGGTATAAATTATTAAATATTTGAGCAAGCTTCTTTTAGTTGTATTAGCTCAAATCTATTCATAAATTTTTTTAATGCTTCAAATACTCTCTGATGATATTTATTTAGCCAATTTCTTTCAAAAGAATTTAAAAGTTTTTTTTCTATTAATGTTTTATCTATAGGAACTAAAGTTAAATCTTCAAATTTTAGTTTCGCTTTATCTTTTTTAACATAAATTAAATTTTCAATTCTTATGCCAAAATGATTTTTTTTATAATAACCTGGTTCATTAGAAGTGATCATACCCTCTTTAAATTTTACCTTATTTCCTCTTGAGATAGCTTGCGGTCCCTCATGAACATTTAAAAAATAACCTACGCCATGTCCTGTACCATGTGGGTAATCTAAATTTATATCTTTCAAAAACTTTCTCGCTGATTGATCAATTTTATCTCCATATGAATTTTTATTAAGCTTATATGAAGCTACAGCTATGTGTCCTTTTAATACCCTGGTATAGATCTCTTTAATTTTATGATTTTTTACATCAAGAGATAAAGTTCTCGTAACGTCTGTGGTCCCGTATAAATATTGACCGCCTGAATCTACCAAGTAAACATCACCTTTTCTTAGTAGGCGATTACTTTTTTTATCAACTTTATAATGAATTATTGCACTATTAGGGCCAGTGCCTGAAATAGTTGGAAAACTTAAATCATGAAAAGATTTATTTTTTCTTCTAAATTCTAAGAGTTTATTTTTTGCTGAAATTTCACTTATCTTTGTCGTCTTAAAATTATTTTTTATCCAAAAAATAAATTTTGTTAACGCTGCCCCATCATAAATATGAGATTTGATTGAGTTTTTAATTTCTGTTTTATTTTTTACAGATTTTAAATTATAAATTGGGTCTTGCTTTTCTAATATTGAATTATTTTTTTTAATGATTAACTTATAAAAAAAAGAACAAGTTGAAGTGTCTATTAAAATATTTTTTTTAGTTAAATTTAAAAAGAAATTGGGCAGTAAGTTAAAATCATAAATTTTAACATTTTTATTTATTTGATATTTAAAAGAGTTGTTAATTTTTTTAAGATTACAGAATAATAATACTTTACCATTTTCATCAACTACAGCGTGGGAGTTAGGTAATGGAGAATATCTGGTATCCTGTCCTCTTATATTTAATAACCAAGCAATATTTTCAGAAGCTGTAATAAATAAATAATTAACTTTATTTAATTTAATTAGATTAATTAAGTTGGCTAATTTTTTTTCTACTTTAAATCCAGCATCTTTTTTATTAATTAAATAAAAAGGTTTAATATTTAAATTTTTGTCTCTATTCCAAATTAAATCAATTAAATTTTCATTAATTGGTCTTAACTTTATAAAAGTATTTCCAAAAAGTCTATTTAGAGTATTTTCCGTATGAAGTTTTGGATCAAAACCCAAGTTTAAATTTTTATTTTTAAAAACATTAAAAGGATATTCTTTAGGAATATTGCAGATTTGAAATTCCTTTCCACACTGAATCTCTGCTTGTATGGTATATCTACCGTCTACGAATATGTAGTTTTTATTTTTAAGAATAACTGCAAATCCAGCTGAGCCCGTAAAATTAGAGATATATTTTAAATTATCTTCAACTGCAGTAACATATTCACCAAAAAAGTTATTATTTTTTGGTATTATGTAACCATCTAAATTAAAAGTTTTAAAAAGTTTTCTTAAATCTATTATTTGTTTCATTTTAACATCTTATTTTTTTTAAATCTTTCCCAGCCAGGGCTTCTATATTCATCATTAAAATCTATATCAATATCTTGATTAAATTCGAAATCACTTTTTAATTCTGACGCACCTTCAATCTGATTTTTTTCAATATTTTTTTCTGGGATTTCATTTATAAACCTTGAAGGTAAGGCATCCATCCATTCACCATGATAGGATCTCTTCATGGCAAAAGATAAATAAGCTTCTTTTTTAGCTCTGGTTATGCCCACATAAGCCAGTCTTCTTTCTTCTTCTAGAGCTTGATCCCCTTTTTCTTCTAATGATTTTTGATGCGGAAACAAACCCTCTTCCCATCCTGGTAAAAAAACAACATCAAATTCCAATCCTTTGGCAGCATGCATGGTCATCAAATTAATTTTTTCACCCTCCCATTCTTTATCAATAGATGTAGCAAGGGCAACGTGTTCTAAAAAAGATTGTAAATTATCATATTCATGCATAGCTCTTAAAAGTTCTTTAATGTTTTCTAGCCTATTTTCATTCTCTAAATCTTTTTTATTCTTAAGCATTTCAGAATAACCAGATTCGTCTAATACAATTTTTAAAAGATCGTAATGTTTGTTTGTTTTCGCATCTAATCTCCATTTATCAATCAATTTAGTTAGATGTAATAAGATTGTTTTTATTTTAGGCTTTAAACTATCAGCTTCTAAACTTTTTTTAATAGTATCTTCAAGACATAATTTATTTTGACTACCAAAACTATATAATTGATTAAGAGTACTTTCACCCACACCTTTTTTTGGGTTTTCGATTGCTCTCTCTAAGGCTAAGTCATCATATTTTTGATTTATAATTCTTAAATATGCAACTGCATCTTTAATTTCCTTTCTTTCATAAAATCTAGTTCCGCCTAAAACCCTATAACCTAAACCTACTTTAAGAAATCTTTCCTCAAACTCTCTTGTTTGATAAATAGCTCTTACTAAAATAGCTACATTATTTAGAGAATATTTTTTTTTTAATTTATTTTCCATAATATCACTAATATTTTCAGCTTCTTCTCGACCTGTTTGGTAACAATTAAGTTTAACTTTTTCACCTTGTTGAGCAGATGACCAAAGTTTTTTTTCAACTCTACCCTTGTTATGCGAGATTAGGCTTGAGGCTATTTCTAAAATATTTTTTGTAGATCTATAATTTTGTTCTAGTTTAAAAACTTTGCAATTTTTATAGATATGATCAAACGTTAAAAAGTTTTTTATTTCTGCACCTCTCCAACTATAAATAGACTGATCGTCATCTCCAACACAACAAATATTTTCTTGTTCATTGACCAAAAGATTTAACCATTTAGCTTGGATAAAATTAGTATCTTGAAATTCATCTACTAAAATATATTTAAAATTATTGTTATAAATTTTCTTTATATCTGGATGTTTTTCAAATAATTTTACACAATACAAAATAAGATCGCCAAAATCACATGCATTAAGTTCTCTAATTTTAATCTGATAGATTTTATAAATTTTAAAAATAGATTTTTCTAATCCAGAAAATTTATTTTCTTTAATATCCTCTGGTAGTAAACCTTTATTTTTCCATTTATCTATGAGGGATAAAATAAATGCAGGTGTAATTTTTTTTGCATCTACATCTTCAGCTTTGCAGATGTTTCTTAATATTTTTTTTTGATCATCTATATCTAAAATAGTAAAATTTCCCTTCAAACCAATAGCTTCAGCATGTCTTCTTAAAAATTTGACACTAATTGAATGAAAAGTGCCAAGCCACGGAACTCCAGTTGACTTTTCACTCATATATTTAAGCACTCTAGTTTGCATTTCTTTTGCAGCTTTATTTGTAAAAGTTACGCATAGGATTTGATTTGGCCACGCTTTTTTTGAATTTATAATATGCGCTAGTCTCGTAGTTAAAACTCTAGTTTTGCCTGAACCTGCGCCAGCTACTATTAAGTTAGGACCTTCCGTGCTTAACACGGCTTCTTTTTGTTCCTTGTTTAAATTTTCTATTAATTTATCTATAGAATTCATAATTGTTTTTAATATCTATATACTACTTAATTGACCAATATAAATAAAAAGTAAAATTTTCTTTTTATGAAAAAAAAAAAATATATATTTTTTTTATATTTACTTATATTTTTTGTTATTATTTTTTTTACTTACTTTTTTATACCAAAATTTTTTGACTATTCGCCACAGCTAATTCAAGAAAGCTTTAAAAAAAATAACAACATAAATATTAAGAATATTTCAATTATTAACTATAAAATTTTTCCAACGCCACGACTCGTATTGCCCGGAGTTGATTTAGAGTTTGATGATAATATTTTAAAGGTAGAAAACGCCGAAGCTATTTTAATCCTTAATCCATCTAATATAATTAATTATAAAGTATTTAATTACAACAAACTTGAAATAAACGGTGGTTTAACAAATATTGAAATTAATCGAGTCAATCAAATATTCGATCTTCTAAAAGAACAAAATAAAATTAATTTTAAAAAAAATACTATTATATTTTTAGAAGAAAATAAAAAACTATTTGAAATAAAAGATAGTTTAATAAAATTAAATTCCAAAAATAATATTCAAAAATTAAATATAAATGGTATTTTTTATAATTATAAAACCTCTTTTTTTTTAAAAAATGAAACTGATAAAATAAATATAAAAATAGCAATACCAGAACTTAATATATCAACTAATATTTTATTAAAGAACAAAGATAATTTTAAAACAAATGAAGGTTTAGTTAATATTAAAGTTTTAGACAATTTTTTTCAATTTAATTTAATTAGAGATAAAAATATTAAGATTAATAATGGGCTTGCGCAAAGTCGTTTAGCAAACTTTTCATTTAATGGCGATTTATCTTTTAAACCTTATTTTTTTTTTAATTTCAATGTTGAGCTTTCAACTCTAAATATAGAAAAATTAATTGTTATGATTCAGCAAAAATATTTTTCTGAGAATTTTCAAGTAACTGAATTCATGAGAAAAATGAATGGTTCTTTAAATTTTAGTGGAATGTTTGAAGGTATTGTAGTCTTTAAAAATAGTGAAATTTTATTTCAAAACTTTAAATTGAATAAAGAAGATCAAATATTTATTGATGCCAGAGTATTTGAATTTGGAAAAAAAGAAAAAATTGAATTTAATTTAATTCATAACGTTAAAAATATAAAAATATTTGGATTTGTAACCCCATCAGACTCCAAAGTTACTTTCGAAAAAATAATATTTGATAAAGAGGTCTTTACAGAAGAAAAAGTTAAAAATTATGAAGAAAAATTTAAAAATGATGTGATTAATAATTTATTAAGTAATTTTTTTAACAAAAAAAAAATAAAAAAATTTTTTCAAAACTTTTAAAAATTAGTTTATTTAGGTTTGGTCATTAACATAGGGTTCATTATTCTATCGTATTCTTTCTCACTTAGAATACCTGATTTAATAATTTCTTCTTTTAATGTGGTTTCATTTTTGTGAGCATCTTTTGCTATTTTTGCGGCTTTGTCGTATCCAATTTTTGGAGCAAGAGCAGTCACTAACATAAGAGAGTTATCTAATAAATACTTAATTCTTTTTTTATCTGCTTTAATTCCTTTAACACAATAAAGAGCAAAAGTTTTTGCTGAGTCAGCCATAATTTCAATTGATTGTAAAATATTGTGTGCGATTAATGGTTTGAAAACGTTTAACTCAAAATGTCCATGTGATCCTGCCATAGTAATACCATTATGGTTTCCAATCACTTTAATACAAACCATTGTTACTGCTTCAGACTGAGTTGGATTTACTTTTCCTGGCATTATAGAAGAGCCCGGTTCATTTACCGGCAATATTAATTCTCCATAACCTGCTCTTGGGCCTGATCCTAAAAATCTAATATCGTTAGCAATTTTCATTAAACAAACTGCAGCAGTATTTAAAGTTCCAGAAAAATTTACGATGGGATCATGAGACGCTAAAGCTGCAAATTTATTAGGAGATACTTTAAAAGGTAATTTTGTAATTTTACTAATTTCCTTAACAATTTGTTTATCAAAGTTTTTTCTTGTATTTAAACCTGTTCCAACAGCAGTTCCACCTTGAGCAAGAAAATAAATTTCTTCTAGTGCTTTTTCAATTCGTTTAATAGATTCTTTTAACTGAAATTGATAACCAGAAAATTCCTGCCCTAAAGTTAATGGAGTTGCATCTTGAAGATGAGTTCTACCTAATTTTACTATTTTATTAAATTCTCTTACTTTTTTTCCTAATTCTTTTTCTAAAAATTTAAGAGAAGGTAGCAATTTATCTCTAGTTTTAATCGTTATTGCTATATGCATAGCCGACGGAAAAACATCGTTGGTAGATTGAGATTTGTTTACATGATCATTGGGATGAACAGGTTTTTTACTTCCTAATTTTCCACCCATCATTTGTATAGCTCTATTTGCTATGACTTCATTAACATTCATATTTGTTTGTGTTCCAGAGCCTGTTTGCCAAACTTTTAAAGGAAAATGATCATCTAGTTTACCTTTGGCAACTTCTTCAGAAGCTCTAATGATAAATTTACTAATTTTTTTATCTAAATCTTTATTTTTAGTATTTACGATAGCTGCGGCTTTTTTTATAATAGCTATAGAGTGAATAATAATTGGTCTAACTAAAAAATCGCCAATATTGAAATATTTTTTTGATCTCTCAGTTGATGCTCCCCAGTACTTATCATCATCAACTTTAATTTTTCCAATACTATCGAATTCTGTTCTGTATTTCATCTATGATTTGAAGTTATAATATATCTCTAGTTTAAAAAAATCAAACTCGATATGGAGCAAATATGAGTAATTTT
>SYDM01000068.1 GCA_005801485.1 Rickettsiales bacterium | reverse complement strand
TACTTGGTCAGGAAAGTAATCAAACTTTTTTCCATGTAAACAATATTAAAGTTTTTAAAAAGTTGGAGAAGTTAAAATTTATTGATTAGTAATAATTATTTTCTCTCGTGTCTTGTCTAAATAATTAATATTTACAATTTTAAAATTTTTATCAAATTCAATAACCAAAGGGTTTCCAGTTGGTATTTCTAATTCATTAATTTTTGTATCTGATATATTAAATAAATATTTACATAATGCTCTTAGAGAATTTCCATGAGCAGAAATCAAAACATTTTTATTTTCTAAAAGATTTTTTTTTATTTTTTTTTCATAAAAAGGTATAACTCTGTTAAAAGTATCTTTTAGTGACTCTGTAAAAGGTATCATACCTATAGGTATTTTGTTATTTAGCGGACTAAATAAAGACAGGTGTTCGCTATTATTTTCCAATGGTGGAGGCGCGACATCCCATGATCTTCTATATTTTTTAAATTGATCTTCACCGATTTTTTTTTTTGTTTCTTCTTTATTTAAACCAGTTAAAGAACCGTAATGTCTCTCGTTGAGTTCCCAAGCAGTATTAAATTTTATCTCCATTTTATTTTTTTTAAGAATAGTAGTTAGAGTTTTGGTGGCTCTTTTTAAATAGGATGTATATGAAATATTTATTTTAATATTTAAATCTTTAATAATTTGACCTGATTTTTCAGCTTCTTCAACCCCTTTACTTGAAAGATCAACATCAACCCAGCCTGTAAATCTATCTTCTGCATTCCAAACACTCTGTCCATGCCTTGTGAGTATTAATTTAGTCATAATAGTTAATTCTAATCTTATGTACTATATTCATTTTAGAATGAATAATACTTTATTTAAACTATTAAGTTTTTTATATTATTTTTCATTTATCACATTATTTATTTTTTATTTATTTCCAGGAAGTTTAATAGGATTTTTATTATATGGTGATTTAAGGCGGGAATTATATTTAATATCTAATCCTATAGGAACCTCAATTAATCATCTAATTTATTTTTTTTGGATAACAACACTAGCTTTAATCATAAGCACTAGGGATAAAAATTTATTTACAAATCTTTATAATATTTTTTTAATTTCTTTTTTTTTAGAAATTTCACATTTAATAGTTCCTAATAGAGCTTTTGAATATTATGATTTGATAGGAAATATGAGTGGTTTTATTTTAGGTCTTTTAATATTTGCAATAGTAAAAAAATATATTAAAAAGAGATATGAATAAATTTAACGATAGAGAAAAATCATTTGAAAATAAATTTGCACACGACCAGGAGTTACAATTTAAAGTTACGGTAAGAAGAAATAAATATCTTGCAGAATGGGTGGCTAAAAAAATTGGGAAAAATGAGAGTGAAACAAGTATTTATATAAAAGAACTCATCAAAGCAGATTTTGAAGAACCGGGCGATCAAGATATAATTAGAAAAATAACTAAAGATTTTAAAGACAATAATTTATCTTTAGATCCTTCAGAGTTGGAAAAAGAAACACAAAGTTGTTTAGCTCGTGCAAAAAAAGATTTTTCTTAATTTATTTTTTCTATTTCTATTTAATACAGTTTTAACAGCTAATGAAATCAAAGGATTAGCTAATATTATAGATGGTGATACCTTGCACATTGCCCAAAATAAAATAAGGCTAAATGGAATTGATGCTCCAGAAAAAAAGCAACTGTGTGCTAAATCTGGAAATTTTTATGATTGCGGACTAGAGTCAATGAATGCTTTAATAAAAGAAGTATCAAATAATACTATTATTTGTAAAACTGAAAAAAATAAAGATCGATACGGTAGATTTTTAGGAACTTGTTATATTGATCAATTGAATCTCAACAAATGGATGGTCAGAAATGGTCATGCTATTGCCTACAGAAAGTATTCCAAAGATTATATCGAAGACGAGCAATATGCTGAAAAAAATAAATTAGGGTTATGGTCGGGATATTTTTTAGACCCAGAAAAGTGGAGAAAGCTTAATTAAATTCTTATATAAATTAATAAGTGATTCACTTTCAAAAATTTAAACTTTATTTATTAATTTTTTTTATTGCATCAGCCTGTTCCTCTATACCTAAAAATACTAAAAATAGTTGCGATATCTTTGAAGACAGATATCTTTGGTATAAACATACTAAGGCTACCTATGAAAAGTGGGGAGCCCCTATTCATTTACAGTTGGCTTTTGTAAAGCAAGAGAGTGATTTTAATTGGTTAGCGCAGCCACCTAGAGAAAAATTATTTAAAGTGATACCATTTAAAAGGCCATCTAGCTCATTTGGTTATTCACAAGCGATAGACGCGACATGGGAACAGTATAAGAAAGAGATGGATAATAAACTCGTAACAAGAGCAAGCTTCAAAGATTCTGTAGATTTTATAGGCTGGTATATAAATAAGACCTCACAACTTCTTAAAATTCCAAAAAATGACGCTTATAGACAATACTTGGCTTATTATAAAGGTTGGGGTGATTATAAAAATTACAAGAAAGACAAAAAAGCAATTATCTACGCTACATCAGTTAAAGAACAAGCTAATGATTACAGGAAACAATTAACTATGTGCCAAAAAAATTTAGATAAAAATAAATATATTATTTTTTAAGTTGCTTATTTAATTCAATTTCTATTGCGTCAATATTTTGAGAATTTTTACCTATTATTAAATAAACAGTAGGAATAACATAAAGTGTAAACACAGTAGAAAAAAGCATTCCACCTAATATTGTTATTCCAACGGTCAATCTGCTCGCAGCACCGGGGCCACTGCCAAAAACTAAAGGCAAAACCCCAATAATTGTAGATAGACTTGTCATTAAAATTGGTCGAAACCTAATGATCGAAGCATTAATGATTGCCTCTTCAATTTTTTTTCCTTCAGATCTTAGTTGGTTTGCAAACTCAACAATTAAGATTCCATTTTTAGCAGCAAGGCCTATTAGAATGATTAATGAAATTTGACTATAAATATTTAAAGATGAACCCACGACAAGAAGTCCTAAAATCCCTCCTAGTATTGCAAGCGGTACTGTTAACATTATTGTAAATGGGTGTTTCCAACTTTCAAATTGAGCACACATTGCTAAATAAGCTGTAATTAAAGCTAATAGAAAAACAATATAAAGTTCATTATTAGTTTTTTTATATTCTTCACTTTCACCTTTAAAAGCTATTCTTGCTTCGGGAGTATTTTCTTCTACGACTTTAATTAAAAATTTTAAAGCTTCATCTAAAGTGTAGTCGTCTGTCAGACGAGCAGAAATAGTAACTGCTTTTTGTCTATTATATCTACTTAAGAACGGAGCTTCTCCAGATTCATTAAATGTAACTAAATTGGAAATTGAAACTAGTTTTCCATTATTTTTAGATCTTACAAATAATTTACTAATACTTGAAGGCTCTTGTCTGTCCTTAATATCACCCTGAAGAATAATAGAATATTCTTTTCCATCGCTAGAAAATCTCGTAACTGTCTTAGAGCCAAAAATAGTTTCTATTGTTCTTCCAATATCTTCAGTTGAAACCCCTAAGTCTGATGCTTTCTTTTGATCAATTCGAACATTAAGTTGTGGTTTATTTAAATCAAAATCATCTTCTATTGTATTTAAGCCAGGATTTTTTCTTGCTTCATTTTTTATTATTTCTTTCCACTCTTTTAATTTTTCATAAGTACTACCTAAAAGCACAAATTGAACAGGGTTTTCTATACCTCCAGATCTTAAAGCTTGAGGCATAACTGAGAAAGCTAAAACTCCTGGTATTGTTGAAATTTTTCCAAAGGACTCTCTTAAGATTTGAACCCCAGCTCTTTTTCTTTTATTCCAATCTTCTAAAATAACAATAACAAAACCACTATTCACTTGTTTATCTGATTTTCCAAAACCTGGAACTCTAAGAACTAAGTTTTTATACTCGCCTTTACCAATTTCTGGTAATAAAAGTTTTTCAATTTCTTCAGCTTTTTGAGATGTATAATTAAAACCAGATCCTTGGGGAGCTTTTATAATTACAAAAAAAACTCCCCTATCTTCTGGTGCAACTAATTCTTTAGGCACAAAAATAAAGAGTGATATCGACAATACAATTGTTCCTATCAAGAAAAAAACAATTGCTTTTTTTTTTTTGATCCATACTATTAAAGTTGATTGATAAAAATTAGTTAAATCTTTTAATTTATTCTCAAATCTAATCACTATATTAGACTTGTTCATATTTTTTTGCAGAAATTTACTTCCTAGCATTGGGCTTAAAGTCAAAGCAACAAAGGCTGATATTATTATTGCCGAAGCCAAAGTAATCGCGGTTTGTGTGAACAAGACACCTGTTATTCCTTTAACAAAAATTAATGGGGTAAAAACAGCAACCAAAACCACAGTGGTTGCAATGATTGCAAAGGACACTTGTTTTGCTCCTTTGTATGCGGCCACAAGAGGCGTTTCACCTTCATCAATTCTACGAACAATATTTTCTAACATAACAATAGCATCATCTACCACAAGACCTATTGCTAAAACTAAAGCCATTAACGTAAATAAATTTATTGAAAAATCAAAAAAATAAATAGGTATAAATGTAGATATTAGTGAAACTGGCAAAGCTATAACAGGAATAATTAATGCTTTCATGTTTCCGAGAAAAAGATAAATAATTATAGTCACTAAAATAATTGCAATAATTAAAGTGTTATAAACTTCTTGAATTGCGCTTGATATATAAGTACTTCGATCGTAAGAAACTTTTAACTCTGTGCTCTCAGGTAAAGTAGGAGTAATTTCTTTAATTTTTTCTTTAATTTTTTTTGCAACTGTAATAGTATTTGCATCTGATTGTTGGTAAATTCCTATTCCAACTACTTGTTGACCGTTACCTTTAAATAAAGTTCTTGCTGTTTCTGCTCCAAGTTCAACTCTAGCAACATCGCCAAGTGTTATAATGGATCCGTCGTTTGCTCTTTTTAGTGGAAGTTTTTTATAATTCTCTAAATTTTTATAGGCTTTATCAAGTTTTATAGTTAAATCTAAATCTTTACTTTCAATTCTTCCAGCTGGAAACTCTACATTTTCTTTCCTTAATACATTTTCAACTTCTTGAGTTGTCAAATCTCTAGCTGCTAAAGAAATTGGATCGAGCCAAACTCTTAGTGATAAATTTCTTTCACCTCCTAAAGTTACTCTACCTACACCTGGAATTGTCGAAAAGATGTCAGTTAAATATCTATCAGCATAGTCTGTAAGCTCTAAATCACTCATATTTTTTGAGCTAAAAGAAAGCCACATGGTGGTAGTATTTCCAGAGCTTTGTTTAAAAACTTGAGGAGCATCTGCACTTTCAGGTAAATTATCTAATACACGGGATACAGCAGTTCTCACATCGTTTGTAACATCAT
>SYDM01000067.1 GCA_005801485.1 Rickettsiales bacterium | reverse complement strand
TAACTATTGAAGAAATTTTTGAACAAATGGGCGAGGTTTTTTTTAGAAAATTAGAAGAAGAAATTACACTCCAAGAAATTGAAAAAAATAATAGAGTTATATCTTTAGGGGGTGGTGCTTTTATGAATAAACAAATTAGAGACTTCGTTATTTCAAATACAATAAGTTTTTGGCTTAATTTAAATACAAATCTGCTTGCTATAAGACTTAGGAATTCAAAAAAAAGACCATTATTAATCAATAAAGATATTAAATTAACTTTAGAAAAAATTTATAACGAAAGAAAGAATACTTACTCACTTGCTAATCATATGATTGATTGCGATAATTTAAATGTTGATTTAGTTGTCAAGAAAATAATTAAAATTTATGAAAATAAATAAACTAAAAGTAAAAAATTTAAATTCAAACTACTCTGTAATTATAGGCATAAATATTTTAAATCAAATTTCTAGCCAAATTAAAGAAATATGTCCTGATGCTCAAAAAATTGCTTTAGTGGTAGACAAAAATGTTCCAACAAAATTTAAAGTTAAACTTAAAAATTATTTAAAAAAATATAAACTCTATATTTTTGAATACACTGTAAATGAAAAATTCAAATCATTAATAAATGTAAATAAACTTGTTGAAAAATGTCTTGCTAACAACTTTAATCGTAACGATATTTTAGTATCTTTAGGCGGTGGTATTTTGGGGGATTATAGTGCTTTTGCTGCAAGCATAATAAAACGTGGAATAAATTTCATAAATATTCCAACTACATTATTGGCTCAGGTAGACTCTTCAATTGGTGGAAAAACTGGCGTTAATTCTCCGCGAGGTAAAAATTTAATTGGATCTTTTTACCAGCCTAAATTAGTTTTTTCTGATATTGAACTTTTAAAAAGCTTGCCTCATAGAGAATTAGTTTGCGGGTTTGCTGAAATTTTAAAACACTCCTTAATTTTAAAAAGTAATTTTTTTAATTGGCTAAAAAATAATTCCTATGCATTATTAAAAAATAGAAATCCAAATTTATTAAAAAAAGCAATAATTGAAAGTTGTAAAATTAAACTTCACTTTGTAAATAAGGATATTTTTGAAAAAAATATTAGAATGATACTAAATTTTGGTCATACTTTTGCACATGCAATCGAAGCACAAAATAAATATTCGAAAAGAATTAATCATGGAGAAGCTGTAATTATGGGCATGATGATGGCAACTAAACTCTCCTATCTAAAAAAAAAATGCAATTTAAATACACTTAAAGAATTAGAAAATATTTATAATTCTAATAATTTAAAATATGACATAAAAAAATTTTTTAAAAAAAGTGAGTATAAAAAAATAGCTAACTATATGACTGCTGATAAAAAAAATAACGATAAAAAAATTAATTTTATTTTATTAAAAAAAATTGGTCAAACAACTAAACCAAATGAATATAAAATTTCGATTTCTGAGCTAAAAAAAGTATTTAATAAAATTATTTAATTGTTATTTCTAGAGCATGAATTTTAGTTTTCAACTCTTCAGAAAGAATAGTCATTATTTCTCTTTGTGCTTTAATTCTTTCTAACGATTTTAAATAATCAGATTCGATTTCAATTTTTAAATTGTATTTGTCGACGTCAAATGATTTATGTTTTGTATGTAGACTGCTATTATCAATAATTAAAATACTTTTAATTTTTATATTTTTTTTTATTTTATCTTCTACATGCTTAAAAAAACTATTCATATACCCTTAATTTACTATATAAATACTTTTTTAATATGAAAATTATTTGTGATTGGGAAAATTGTGACCAGCCTGGAAACTATAGAGCTCCTGTAGAAAAAGATAATAGTAAAAATTATAGATTACTCTGTTTGGAACACATTAAGCTTTTCAATAAAAAGTGGAATTATTTTTTTGATATGACCGATCAGCAAATCGAATATTTTATTAAATCAGATTTAACTTGGCATAAATCAACTAAAAGTTTTAGCTCCTCAGAAAATTTTTTTAATATTCTTTGGAATAATGCTTTAGAAGATAAATTAAATATTTTTAAATCTACAGGTTTTAAAGAATATACAAAAACTAACTTGACTAGCACAGACCGAGATGCGTTAGCAGTTATGGAGTTAAAATATAACAGTAAATGGGAAGAAATTCAAAAACAATTTAAAACTCTTGTTAAAAAATACCATCCTGATAAAAACCTTGGCAGTAGAAAATTTGAAGATAAGCTTAAAAAAATTACCTTAGCTTATAGTCAGCTGAAAATGACAATGAGAAAAAAATAGTGACAACTTTAACAACTTTTAAAAAACCAGATATTAAAATTTCAGTTAGACAAAATTTTGGTATTGACAGTGAGATGGAGGTCGATGGATTTTCAAAAAAAAATGAATTTGTTCCTAAAATTGATCACGATTATAAATTCGATAGAGATACAACTTTAGCTGTACTATCTGGATTTGCATTTAATAAAAGAGTTCTAATTCAAGGCTATCATGGGACGGGAAAATC
>SYDM01000066.1 GCA_005801485.1 Rickettsiales bacterium | reverse complement strand
TCCTAAAATTTTAAATACTAAATTTTGAAATTCTTTGACTTTGCCTTGCACTATAATAGCGCTTGAGATCACAATTAACCCAATCAGGACAGTAATTGCTGAAATAAAAGTGACTGCTATAAAAACTTTATCTAATATAGCGGTTACTTTTAATAAATAATCTGCAATTTTAATAATAGATAAGCTGGGTAAAATTTCTAACATTTTAGTTTCATTTAACTTTTTATTTACAGTAAATTTAGCTGTCGCTAAATATTCGTGAGGGATGTTACTAGCAAATTGAGGATTGAATAGCATTGCAAAATTAATGCTCAGATCTTTGTAATTGACTTCTCTAAAATTAACAATGGTGCCTTCAATTTCTCTTCCATAAATATTTAAAGTAAAAATGTCACCAATTTGTATTTTAAAATCATTTGCAACTTTAGAGTCTAAAGAAATTTGTAATTGATCTGACTTCGATAGATCCCACCATTGACCTTTGACCAATGGATTATTTTTTGGCACCGCATGAGACCAGGAGGATCTTCGCTCACTGCTTATTACCCAATAACTATCATTGTTTGATGAAATATAAGTTGTTGGATCGACCCCATTAATTTTAAAAATAGCTGATGAAATTATCGGCACGATTTCAAGATTGGCATTTTGATCCATTTTCAAAATATTATCTTCAAATATTTTTTTTTCATCTTTTTGAATGCCTAGGAAAAAATAATCAGGAGCTATTTCTGGAATAGATTTTGCAATTTCACGTTTAAAATTAGTTCCAACTAAAGACAAAGTTAATAACAAAGTCACCCCTAAGCCTAAAGACATTATAGTAATAGGTGTAATGCTTTTAGTTTGAGTGATATTTTTTATAGATACTTTAAGAGGAATATTAGAAACTTCTTTAAGCGATTTTAACAAGTAGATAATAAGTTTTGATAAAAAAAAGAATACAATTAAGCAAGTAAAAAATGCAGCAAAATATCCCAAACTATAAACTGGCCTTGCCGAACCTATAGTAAACAACAAGACAAGAAGCAAAAGTAAAAATAAACTTAAAGCAATAGATTTTTTTGAATAATAGAACTGTAAGTTTTGAAAAACATTTCTAAATAAATTAGATGCTTTAACTTGATCGATGGCACTCACTGTTGGAATCGTAAAGATAATTAAGACTAATAAACCAACTAAAAATACCTTAATAAAATTAAATAAAGATACCACAGGTTTAATATTTAAACCTAAACCTTTAGACAAATAGCCATCAACAATAGGTATGATCAAAAAACTTAATCCATAAGCGGCACAAGATATTAAAAAAAGTAAAATGAATAATTGAAGATAGTAAATCGATTTAATATTTAATGAAAAAAAACCTACAGCTTTTCTAACAGCAATGGACATATTGTTTTGATTAATGAAAGACAGCAAGGTATTTGCGATCCCGATGCCCGCGATAAGCATTGCGCTAATAGAAACCAGTGATAAAAACTGGGAAAAATTATTAATGACTCGTTTTAAGCCGCTTGCTGAATTTTCAGGATATTGGAGAATAACTTTTTTATCGTCTTTAAATAAGTTTACAATTTTTTCTGAAATTACTTTTGGATTATCGCCAGTATTAAATCGAACCTTGTATTCATAATT
This sequence comes from Rickettsiales bacterium, assembly GCA_005801485.1. Next base: position 3,274 of record SYDM01000066.1, on the reverse strand, counting down.
AAGAAAACTACCCAAATTATTTAATTTAAGTAGATCCAATGTTTGTTTTCCAGCTAAAGCAAAATCACCAAAAGCAACAAATCCACTGACATCAGGAACCGTTTTCACAATACCTACAACTGTAAACAGTTGATCTTGCACTTTTATTTTTTCGTTGAGTTCAAGTTTTAAAGTTTTAAAAATATTTTCATTTACTAAAATAGTATTGGGCTCATTATGAATTCTATTTATCGCTCCTGTTGGTTCATGAACAACATCGCCAAATAAAGGATAATTTTCATCGACTGTTTTAATTCTAGAAAATAAAGCTTGATTATTGGTTTTATCAATAGTTGATATCATGGTACTGAATTCAACCATTTGAGATATTGTAGCAAAAGTTTTAACTTGATTAATTAATTCTAAATTACCTTGAACTCGATTATAATCAATTTCAAGATCTCCCCCTAACAAAGCTCTCGCGTTATCATTTAATTCTTTTTTTAAACTTTCTTCTATAGTTAAAATTGAACTTAAAATGAATAAACTAATAAAGAGTGTAATAATGATACTTTGAATTTTTTTATAGCTTCTGCTTAAATCTATTAAAGCGTATTTAAAAATTAAGCCAAGTTCACTAGATTTAATCAATTTTTCCATCTTTAATTTTTATTTTTTTTTTTGCTTGATTTGCTAATTTTAGGTCGTGAGTAACAATAATTAAAGATGAGCCTTCTTCTTTTGCAAAATTAAATAAGGTATCAGCTATCATTTTAGAATTTTCACTATCTAAATTGCCTGTAGGTTCATCAGCTAGAATTAATTCTGGTTTCATGGCAATGGCTCTTGCAATTGCTACCCGTTGTTGTTCGCCCCCAGATAATTGACTGGGTAGATTGTTAAATCTATGTTTTAAGCCAAAGCGATCTAGTAGATTTTTAGCTCTTTCATGAGGGTTATTAAATTTATTTAATTCTAACGTTAAGGCAACATTTTCAACAGCTGTATAGTTAGGGATCAAATAGAAAGACTGAAATACAATTCCTATATTCTTTCTTCTAATTTCTGAGACTTCATCTTCACTTAATTTAGATATTTCTTGATCTTTAAAATAAATTTTACCTGAAGTAACTCTTTCAAGACCAGCGATTAACATGATTAAACTCGTTTTTCCTGATCCACTTTCTCCTACAACAGATATCGTCTCTTTTGTTTTCGTGGTTAAATCAATGTCCTGTAAAACTTTAATTGTCTCTTTACCTGTTTGGTATTTGAGATTTACGTTTTTTAATCTAAGAAGAGCAGTCATGAATAAAAGTTTTATTATAAAAATAATCATACTCTGTCTAGTGAGCATAAAAGCTTTTGCTCTAGAAAAAGTCTTATTATTTGGCGATAGCTTAATGGCAGGTTACGGATTAACTAAAGAATACCATTTATCAGGTGTATTAGAAAATAATCTTCGAAAAGAAGGTTATATAATTAAAATTATTAACGGCAGTGTTTCAGGAAGTATATCTTCTGATGGATTAAATCGAATTGATTGGGCTACTTCTGAGCCTAATATCGATCTTGTTATTTTAGGTTTAGGCGCAAATGATATGTTAAGAGGTATTAAACCTGAGGCAACAGAAAAAAATTTAGAAAAAATTATTCAAATCATTCAAAAAAAAAAAATTAAAATTATTTTAGCGGGTATGTTAGCTCCTACAACTTACGGTATGAATTATAAAAATCAATTTGATCAAATTTATCCAACATTATCTAAGAAATATGATTTACCCTTAATCTCTTTTTTGCTAGAAGGTGTCGCACTCAAACCTGAACTTAATCAAAGTGATGGCATACATCCGAATGAACAAGGTGTGATCGTTATAAGCAAAACTATTCAAAAAAATATTATTCAGATCAAAAATAATTAATTTAATTTATTTAAATTTTTAAGAATTAATCCTATATCGTTAAATTGTGAATGAAGAGGATTTGATTTTCTCCAAACCAAACCAATAGTTCGTTTAGGTTTTTGATGCGTAAATCTACTAACAGATACTTTGGTTGATCTGGTTTCAAAAGGAATTGCTATTTCTGGTAACAAAGTTACTCCAATACCAGCGCTTACCATTTGGACTAGCGTTGTAAGCGTTGTCCCTTCCATAATATTTTTAGGTACAGTAGTTACTTTACAAAAAGATAAAGTTTGACTTCTCAAACAATGCCCTTCTTCAAGTAATAATAATTTCATATTGGTTAATTCTTTATTATTTGGAACGGGTTTGTTGGCATCATTTATGTGACGGATTAGCAAAAACTCTTCTTCGAACAAAGGCATTTCACTTAATAATGGTTCATGAGTTGGAAGTGCTAAAATAGCAAGATCTACTTTTCCGCTAATTAAATAAGATATTAATTTTTCGGTTACGGTTTCTTTGGGTTCAATGACAATGTCAGCATATTTTTTTGTAATTGATTTAATAACTCTTGGCAGCAAATAAGGTGCAACGGTTGGAATAACGCCTATGGATAATTTATTAATTTTACTCCCCTGATTAGTAATGTGTTTTAGATCATCAAAAGATTGAATAATGGTTTCTGCCTTACTTATTAAGGCTTGACCAGGTTGCGTTAAATAAAATTTTTTACTCCCCCTCTCGATTAGTTGACCTAGTATTCCTTCCAATTCTTTAATCTTCATAGACAAAGCAGGCTGAGAAATTGCACACTCATCTGCTGCTTTTTGGAAATTTTTATGCTTCGCTAGCGCTAAAAAGTAACGAAGTTGTTTTGCTGATATATTGTTCATATAAGTAAAAGTTATGTTAATTATAAATAAATATAATTATATCTTATGTCAAGTAAGTGCTATAGATTTATTATAAATAACATTAAGATTTAAAAAAAATGAGCGTACAGAATAAAACAAATGGTTCAGGCAAATGCCCAGTGATGCACGGTGGAATCACAAAAGCTGGTGAATCTAACACATCTAGGCTTTGGCCAAAGAGTATTAATTTAGATATTTTACATCAACATGATTCAAAAACAAATCCACTTCCAGGATTTAATTATAAAAAAGAAGTTAAAAAATTAAATTTCAAAGCTTTAAAAAAAGATTTACTTAAATTAATGACAGACAGTCAAGAATGGTGGCCAGCAGATCTTGGAACATATTCTGGTTTAATGGTTAGACTCACTTGGCATCAAGTTGGAACTTACAGAGAGTTTGATGGCAGACCTAATGTTGGCTCACACAGATTTTCACCACAGGACTCTTGGCCGGATAATACAAACTTAGATA
>SYDM01000065.1 GCA_005801485.1 Rickettsiales bacterium | reverse complement strand
ACATGGATCGTCCAAATGGCATAGCTCTTTCACCTAATGAGTCTCAATTATTTATTTCAAACACGGGGGAGACAAAATATATCAGAAGATACGATATAGATAAAAATTTAAAAATCACTAATCCAATAGTTTTTGCAAAAACAGATCCTGATTATGTTTTTGATGGCTTTAGATTTGATGCCGATAATAATTTATGGACTAGCTGTGGAGATGGAGTTGCTTGTTATAATCCTTCAGGAGAGCAGATTGGTTATATTAAAATGCCTGAGCGAGTATCTAATGTCGATTTTGGTGGCATAGATGGAAAAACATTATTTATTACAGCTAGCAGCTCTTTTTATATGGCAAGTTTAACTGTCAAAGGTTGTAAATTTAAATAGAAGATGCATAAAAAAGTTTTAATTACCGGTGCTTCAGGCCATTTAGGTGGAATACTTTTTAGATCTTTAGCTAAGATTGGTTACATCAATTTAATGGGCACAGATTTAAAAAAAAAAAATATAGAAAAAAATCAAAAATTTATTTTAGCCAATCTTAAAAACTTTAAAGCAATGCTCAATATTACCAAAGGGGTTTATGCCATTGTTCACTTTGGTTCTATTCCAATAGAAGATACTCAGTCTAATATTTTACAAAATAATATTATAGGCACGTATAATCTCTTTGAAGCGGCAAGAATAAATAAAGTTAAAAGAATAATTTTTGCAAGTTCAAACCATGCTATTGGCTTTTATAGAAGAACAACAAGACTAAATCATTTGTCTAATCAAAGACCGGATAGTCACTACGGCTTAAGCAAAGCTTTTGGTGAAGAATTATCAAGATTTTATGCAGATAAATTTAATATTAAGTCCATGTGTATAAGAATTGGTACGTGTTTAAAAGTTCCAGAAGATAGAAGACATTTGTCAACTTGGATAAGTTATGAAGATCTCACCCAACTTGTTAATATCGGGATTAAACATAAAGCCATTCATAATGAAATTGTTTATGGAGTATCTAAAAATAAAAAATCTTGGTGGAATAATTTAAGAGCTTATCAATTGGGATATAAACCAAAAGATAGTGCTGACCGAGTTAATATTAATATGTTGAGTAAGAATGAATATAAAGATAAAATGGCATTACTTTTCCAAGGAGGTGTTTTTACCTCAGCTAACTTTAGAGGCAATGTAAAAAGTATAAGATAAATTGATTTTAAATTATATCTCACATGTTTTTTAAAAAGCTTTTACAAGAAATTATAGACGTAACCATTCCTTTATATAAAATTTTAATTCCTTTTATCTTTATTATTAAATTCTTAGAAGAAGTGGGTATAGTTCAGATTATTACTAAAACCTTTGAACCCTTAGTGGGTCTAATTGGTTTGCCTTCTGAATTAGGCATAATTTGGGTTACAGCAATAGTAGTAAATATTTATGCTGCTTTAATTTTATTTGTAAATCTTCTTCCTTATCTTGATGTAACTGTTGCTCAAGTTACTGTTTTAACTGTAGCCATCTTAATCTGTCATAATCTTTTAATAGAATCAGCAATATCAAAATCAGCAGGTGTTTCTTTTTTATTTACTTCTATTTATAGATTTATTTCAGCTTTTATAATTTGTTTTATTTTGAATTTAATTTATAACAAATTGAATTATTTAAATAAACCTTTTACAAGTTCTTTCACTGTAGAACTACCTCAGCCTGGTTTATGGTTCTGGTTGAAAGATCAAACTTTATATCTCTTTTATATATTTATTATTATAGTCGTGCTTATAACCATATTAGAAATTCTTAAACTCATAGGCGTAGAAAGTTTTTTAAAAAAAATATTAGTTCCCCCTTTAAGATTTTTTGGAATTAGTGAGTCAGCGATGAATATTATTATCGTAGGTATGACCATCGGATTACAATTTGGTGGAGGGATTTTAATTAAGGAAGTTAATTCAGGTAGAATAGATAAACAAAGTGTTTTTCTCTCCGTTTTGCTCATTAACCTTGTTCATGCGGTCATTGAAGATTCACTCCTAATGCTTGCCGTAGGTGGACACTATTCAGGTGTATTTTTTGCAAGAATTATATTTGGCTTATTAATTTCTTTATTGATGTTGAAGATCTATAAAAATTTTAATTTATTTTTCGAAAGGTATGTCTTTAATGAAAAATTGAGGTTATTACCGAATTATAAAAAAGGCTAAAATTATTTTTCTGCTTCTTCTTCCTCTTCTTCTTCGTCATCAAAATCTAGATCTTCATCATCATCTAAATCATCCTCGTCTTCGTCTTCATCTTCTTCAATATCCTCATCTTCGTTTGAATTTTTTAATTCTGCAAATTCAATTTTTTCTTTTTTAATCCATTTTTCTGCAGATTTCGGGATTTCATCTTCTTCCTCCCAAGCCTCGATATCTGAAACTTCAAGGTCCAAAGCTTCTGCGGCAGAGATTAAATCTAGCTCGACCTCTTCTAGGGCTTCTAAAAATTCTTTATATATCATTTAATTTTTATTTTATTAAATGCCATGTACACTAATTTTTTAATTATTAAAAGCACATCTTAAATCAGAGTAAAAAGCTTAAAATTAGAGGATTTATATTGATTTTTTTCTTTTTTTAGCCTTTTTTCTATATTTTTTTAAATGATATATTTATCTGCAAGATAAATAATAAGACCTAAAGCTATTCCAGTAAGTAAATATAAATAAATTTCTTTCACAAATTTAATATGTAGCTCGACCACCGCTTAAATCAAACACAGCCCCCGTGGTATAAGAATTCTCTTCACTAACTAACCAGGCAACAAGAGATGCTAATTCTTCAACAAGAATAAATCGGTTTCTTGGAATTTTTGATAACATATAATCAATGTGTTCTTTGGTAATTTGCTCAAAGATTCTAGTTTTAGCAGCGGCAGGTGTAACTGTGTTTACAGCAATATTTTTATCAGCTAATTCTTTTCCTAAAGATTTAGTTAAGCCAATCACTCCTGCTTTAGCGGCGCTATATGCTGAAGCATTTGGATTTCCTTCTTTTCCGGCAATACTTGCAATATTTACTATTCGTCCATAATTATTTTTAATCATGTGAGGTGTAATTGCTTTCAGACAATAGAATACAGCGTTAAGATCTAATTCTATAACTCTTTTCCATTCATCAAGAGGGTAATCCCAAACTTTAGCATTTTTACCGGCAATGCCAGCATTATTTATAAATATGTCTATTTTTTTATTTTTAGTTATTTTTTCAATTTCATTTTTAACATGTTCAAAATGGGTGACATCAATAATTGTAGAAGATAATTTTGGGTGATTTAATTCATGGACAGTTTTATCAGCCACTGATTTATCTAAATCCCATATAATTACGTTTGCTCCTGAATCTAGAAATCGTTTAGTCATAGCAAGTCCAAAACCTTGTGCTCCACCAGTGACAATTGCTGTTCTATTATTTAAATCAATTTTATTCATATTTAATATTCTTAAATGAAAAAAAACATAAAAACAATTAAACTATAAATTTTAAGATTTTTAATTTATAATTAATTTAAAAATGAACACAATAGTCTTATTATTAATCATCTTTACTCTAATTTGGTCTAGATTATCGGCTTACATAAAAAACTTTAAAGTAGGGCATGGAAGTGAGAGTGATCAATCGTTTTGGATGATGTCTTACGATTTTAAAGCTCATAAAAAACAAGATTATAATCCAGATTCATTATTGTTTAGAAATAGAAAGAAATTTAAAAATAAACTAATATTTATTTTATATATCAATGTAATAATTTTATTTCTGTTAATGAATAGTTTTGTTTCTCAACTTTTAATTTTAATTTCAAAATAATAAAAAAGTAAAATCATGGCTACAAATGTTTTCTTAATGGTATTATTTTCAGCAGTTTTACATGCTATTTGGAATGGAATGGCAAGTAAATATAAAGATAAAAATATATCTATTCCAGCTATCGTTTATGGACACGTACCACTTTGTATAATTGCTATAATAATTTTTCCTACACCAAGCATTGAAAGTTTTCCTTACATAATCATTAGTGGTTTGATCCATCAGGGCTATCAAAATTTTCTCTTAACTGCTTATCAAACTGGAAAATATACCACGGTTTACCCTGTAGTTCGTGGTTTTGGTCCTTTGGTTGCAACAGTTATCTCAATTATTTTTTTAGGTGTTTATTTAAAAGCATTTACCATTTTATCTATTTTGCTCATTTCATCAGGAGTCATGTTCATTGGTCTTTATAGTAAATCTGTAATTAGAAATTATAAAATACTTTACACCTCATTAGGCACAGGAGTTTTCATTGGAATTTATTCAGTTGTAGATGGTCAAGGTGCAAGAATTAGCGGATCTGCTATAAGTTATATGAGTTGGGTACTTATTTTTAGCGCTTTTTTTTTTCCAATTATTTTACACTTTAGAAAACAAAAAAATATTTTAATCAAGACTTTGACTGAGGGAAAATTTGTTTTTTGGATTGGTGGAACCTT
>SYDM01000064.1 GCA_005801485.1 Rickettsiales bacterium | reverse complement strand
TGAAATTTGACAATCAGCTAATTTTCCTGGCAAACCAGATAGCTCAAAGGTACCTTTTCTTCTTACGCTGTCACGTGCTTTCCTTGCAACATCTCTTGCTACAGCTGCTTGGATAATTTTATCTAAAATACTTTTAGTAACGGAAGGATTTTGATCAAACCATGTCGAAACTTTCTCACTGATGGCACTTTCAACAACTAATCTTATTTCTGAAGAAACTAGTTTATCTTTAGTTTGAGATGAAAATTTAGGGTCTGGCATTTTTATAGATAAGACTGCTACTATGCCTTCTTTGATGTCATCCCCAGAAATAGTAACTTTATTTTTTTTAATTAAGTTTGCATCATTTGCATATTTATTTATTACTCGAGTTAATGCACTTCTAAAACCAAGAAGATGTGTCCCCCCGTCTTTTTGATGAATATTATTAGTAAAAGCCAAAACATCTTCTGAATAACCTGCGTTCCATTCTAATGCACATTCAACTATAACTTTATCTTTTTCAGCATTTATAAATATAGGTTTTTTAAATATGGCAGCTTCATTTTTATTTATTAATTGAGGTTTTTTTTGATTTAAGAATTGTACAAATTCTGATATCCCTCCCTCATATTTGTTTACGTATTCCTTTGGTTTCGAAGATGTATTATCAATTAAAATAATACTTATGCCTTTATTTAAGAATGCTAATTCACGCATTCTTCTTTGTAAAATTGCTGAACTAAATTTTATTAAGCTAAAAATTTCTTTTGAAGGTAAAAAAGTTATCTTAGTTCCTGTTTTTTTAGTTTTTCCTATTTCTTTCAAAGGTTTTAAAGAATTTCCGTCTTTAAAAGTTATTGAGTATTCTTTTCCATCTCTAAAAATGTTAAGATCTAATTTTAGAGAAAGAGCATTAACAACTGATACACCCACACCATGCAAGCCTCCAGAAACTTTGTAAGAATCATGGTCAAATTTTCCGCCAGCGTGCAATTGAGTCATAATTACTTCTGCTGCTGACATTTTTTCTCCTTTGTGCATATCTACAGGGATGCCTCGACCATCATCTTCCACAGTAATAGTGTCATCTTTATTCATGATGACAGAAATGTTTTTACAATAACCTGCTAATGCTTCGTCAATAGAATTATCAACGACCTCAAAAACCATATGGTGAAGACCAGAACCATCATCTGTGTCACCGATATACATACCCGGTCTTTTTCTAACAGCATCTAGGCCCTTTAAGACTTTAATCGAGTCAGCACTATAAGACTGGACTGATATTTTTTCTAAACTTTTTGACATTAATTTAATTTGTGATGCATTATTGTATCATTTTTTTGATTTGATATGAAATTAAGCTGAATATTTATCTTAAATTATTCAATAATAACAAGAGTTTTAGAACAAATATTAAAAAAAACACGTGGATCTACTTAATCAGATTTTCATAGGCATTACTACAAAATAACTATTTTTATCAGACATATCTTCAATTAAAACTGGAGAAATAGGATCTTTAAAATTAAGTTTTAAATTTTTATCTTCAACTTCTGAAACAATATCTATTAAATATTTTGAATTAAAACTTACGGTCATTTCTTCTCCTGTAAAATGCGAGTTTACAACTTCGTTTCCTTCGCCAGAGTTAGTACTATTAACAGAAAATTTAATACTATCTTTCCCTAAGATTAGCTTTACCCCTTCTTTTCTATCTAAAGAAACTGTAATTACTCGTTCAATAGCTTGAACAAAATCAGATGAAGCAACTGTTAATATTTTGTCATTGGTAGTTGGTACCACTTTCTTATAATCAGGAAATTTTCCATCAATCACTTTGGAAATCAATTTAACTTTTCCTATTTTAAATTGAATTTTATTCTCGCTTGTCTGAATTAAGACTTTTTCATTTGTGTCTATTAGTAAATTACAGAGTTGAAAAACAGTTTTTTTTGGCAAAATTATTGAATGAAAATTTTTTCCTTTATCAATTTCTATACTACTTGAAGATAACCTATGACTATCAGTAGCAACACCAGTTAAATAAGTCCTATTTTGAGACTCGGTTAAATGTAAATATATTCCATTTAAATAATGTCTTGTATCATCATTTGATATTGATATTTTTGTTTTATTTAAAAATGAAAGAAGTTTAGATTTGTTAAATGAAATCTCATCAGTGTTAAAATCATCTGCAAAATTAGGAAAATTATCTATCGGTAAACATTTGAGATTAAAATCTGAGTTATTAGCTAACAAAATTAAATTATTTTCACTTTTTAAATCAAATTTTATATCTGAATTTCCTGATATTTTCCTAAGAATGTCATATAAAATTGACGCTGAAGTTGTAGTGGAGCCTTCTTTGGCAATTTTAATTTCACTAAGCTCATCATAAAATACTAGGTCTAGATCAGTTGCAATAATTGATAGCTTCCCATTTTTAGCATCTAACAAAACATTAGAAAGAATAGGAAGTGTATTTTTTCTTTCAATAATTCCTTGAACGAGCGTTAATGATTTTAAGAGCGTGTCTCTTTTAATTATAAATTGCATCTATTTTACTCTTCTAGCAATAAAATACGTAGCTGTTCTACATTCTTTTTCATTTCATCATCTTTTTCAGAAATTCTCGTTATTGTTTTTACTGCATGAATAACTGTGGTGTGATCTCTATTAGCAAAACGTCTACCGATCTCTGGTAAAGATCTGCTTGTCATTTTTTTTGCTAAGTACATTGCAATTTGTCTTGGTCTAGCTAAAGGCCTAGATCTTCTTTTGGATAACATCTCAGCTAACGGTATGTTAAAGAAATTTGAAACAGTATTTTGTATTTTATCTACTGAAATAATTTTAGCCTGGTTGAAAAC
>SYDM01000063.1 GCA_005801485.1 Rickettsiales bacterium | reverse complement strand
GAGATGATTTGATTCGAATGTTTGTTACTTTACAATACAAAAGAAATGATCAAAGTTTCTTCAGAGGAACATTCCGTGTAAGAGGAGAAAATTTAGAAATATTTCCTTCGCACTTAGAAGATAGAGCTTGGAGATTATGTTTTGATTTCAATAAATTAAATAAAATTGAAGAGTTTGACCCTTTAACTGGAGATACCTATAATGATTATTCGTTAATAAAAATTTATGCAAATAGTCACTACATCACACCAAAACCTACTATGGAGCAAGCTATAAAAGAAATCAAAATTGAATTAGAGCAGACTTTAAAAGAACATGAAAAAAATAATAAATTGTTAGAGGCGCAAAGGTTGCGAGAAAGAACTAAGTTTGATTTAGAAATGATCGAAGCTACAGGAACGTGTAATGGAATAGAAAATTATTCTAGATATTTATCTGGTAGAAAAGCTGGAGAACCACCTCCGACTTTATTTGAATATTTTCCAGATAATTCGATTATATTTGTTGATGAAAGCCATGTAACTATTCCGCAATTAAATGGAATGTATAAAGGCGACCATACTAGAAAAAAAACTTTAGCTGAATATGGTTTTAGATTGCCATCCTGCATGGATAATAGGCCTTTAAAATTTGAAGAATGGGATACAATGAGAACTCAAACTATATTTGTTTCTGCAACACCTGGTCCGTGGGAATTAAAACAAACTAATAATGATTTTATAGAGCAAATTATTAGACCAACAGGATTAATTGATCCGCCTGTTGAAATTAGACCTGCAAAAACACAAGTTGATGACCTGATGCACGAGGCTGCAAAAGTAATAAGCAATGGCTTTAGGATTTTAGCAACCACACTTACCAAAAAAATGGCAGAAGATTTAACTGAGTACCTCCATGAGAATGGTTTGAAAGTTAGGTATATGCACTCAGATATAGACACTCTAGAAAGAATTGAAATTATTAGAGATTTACGTATGGGTGTTTTTGATATTTTGGTTGGTATAAATTTACTAAGAGAAGGATTAGATATTCCTGAATGCGCTCTTGTGGCAATTCTTGATGCTGACAAAGAAGGATTCTTAAGGTCAGAAACATCATTAATTCAAACCATTGGAAGAGCAGCAAGAAATATTGATGGAAAAGTTATTTTATATGCCGATAAAATTACTAAAAGTATTAAAAAAGCAATTAGTGAGACAGATAGAAGAAGAAACAAACAATCCGAATTCAATAAAAAAAATAATATTACAGCCATGTCAATTAAGAAAGATATTGGAGATATTTTATCATCGGTTTACGAAAAAGATTATTTACAATTAAACGGAGAATCAAACATCGGAGGAAATTTAAAAAAACATCTTAAGGCTCTAAATAAACAAATGAAAGAATCGGCTGCTAACCTAGAATTTGAAGAGGCAGCGAGAATGAGAGATGAAATTCGAAAACTAGAAGCTAGCGAACTTGAAATTAATTTGAATCCTAAAATTAGTCAGTATAATTTAAATAATAAAATATATCCTAAAGGACGATCTACAATGGGTATGCCTGGCGTCAAAGTAAACAAAGCAGCAAAAAAATGGAAGCCAAAAAAATAATTATAACTGGTGCGGCAACAAGAATTGGTGCAGCCATTGCTAAGTCTTTAGCTAATTTCGATGTCAAAATTTTATTACATTATAATAAATCTTCTGTAGAAGTTAAGGAGCTAAAAATAAATCTAGAAAGCCTTGGTGCAGAGATTTTTTTATTTAAAGCTAATTTAAACATAATTAATGAAACAAAAAAAATTATTCCTTATGCTTATAAAAAAATGAAAGGTATTGATTGTTTAATTAATAATGCCTCCATATTTGAAAACGATAATATAGAAAATTTTGATGAAAAAAAATTTGATAAACACTTAAATATAAATCTGAAATCTCCTTCCTTACTTTCTAGAGATTTTTATAAATTTACTAAAAAAAATAAAGGAAATATTATTAATATTATCGATCAGAGAATATTTAAATTAACGCCTCATTTTTTATCTTACACTTTAAGCAAGACTGGACTTCAAACTTTAACAAAAGTAAGTGCTATGAAATTTGCACCGAATATTAGAGTGAACGGTATAGCACCTGGTCCAACACTTAAAAATAAAAGACAAACTGAAAAGCATTTTAAAAAACAATGGCAGGCAACTTTACTGAAAAAAAAAGTAGAAACTGAGAATATTTGTTCAGCAATAAAATTTTTAATAAAAAATGATAATATAACAGGGCACATTATCCCTGTAGATAGTGGTCAAAATATAGCTTGGCTGACCCCTGATATAATTAATATTAAAGAATGAAAAATAAAAATTTAAAAGTCTTAAATTTTTCAAATATAGAAAAATATACTTATAAAAGAAAAGTATTAATCAAAGACTTGGTTTTTAAAACCTCAATAGGAATTCATGATTTTGAAAAGAAGAAAAAGCAACAAATTAAGTTTAATATTGAAATTAATATCAATCCATTTCTAAAACCAAGCGGTAATAATCTCGACAATATCGTTAATTATGAAGAAGTTATTAGTAACGTAAAAAAATTAACTCAAAAAAAACATTATGATCTTTTAGAGACTTTAGCTGAAAAAATATTTTCAAATCTATTTATAAACAAAAATATTATTAAAATTAAACTGAGAATAGAAAAGCCAGAAATTATTAAGAATGCTTCTTCAGTGGGCATTGAAATTCTAAAAAAAAGAAAATGATAAGCAATTTAGAAAAGGGTAAAAAAATTATTAAAGATAAAATACCTTATATTTCAAATAACCCGGGCGTTTATAAAATGCTAGGTGAAAAAAAAGAAATTCTCTACATAGGTAAAGCTAAAAATATTCCAAACAGACTTAAGAGTTACGTATCTGACAATAGCTTGCCTATTAGAATTGAAAGAATGTTAGCTCTAACAACGGACTTAGAAACTACAACTACATCAAATGAAAGTGAGGCTTTACTTCTTGAAGCAAATTTAATTAAAAAACATAAACCAAGATTTAATATCTTGTTAAGAGATGACAAATCATTCCCATATATTTTCATAAGTAATAATGATCAATGGCCTCAAATTATTAAGCTAAGAGGAAAAAAATCTAAAGAAGGATATTATTTTGGACCCTTTACCTCAGCTGGTTCAGCAAATTGGACTATAAAAATTTTACAGAAAGTTTTTATGTTAAGAGTTTGTGATGACAATGTTTTTAAAAATAGGAATAGGCCCTGCATGCTTCATCAAATAAAGAGATGTTCTGCACCGTGTGTTAAATATATTAATGAAAAAGATTATAAAAAAACAGTAAATGATGCTGTAGATTTTATCTCGGGTGAGTCACGAAAAATTCAAGAAAACTTATCTCAAGAAATGGAAAAAGCTAGTAAAGAGCTCGATTACGAAAAAGCTGCAGTAATTAGAGATAAGATTAAAGCGCTAGCGCAGATTCAATCCTCGCAAAAAATTAACCAATCTAATTTAAACGAAGCAGATGTCATTGGTATTTTTAAAGATTCTGGTAGAACTTGCATTCAAGTTTTCTTTTTTAGATCAAAACAAAACTGGGGTAATCAAGCATATTTTCCAAAACATGACCCAGATGAAAAATTAGAAAATATTCTTTCTTCTTTTTTACCTCAGTTTTATGAAAATAAAACTATTCCAAAATTAATAATAACTAATCACAATGTTTCAGAAAAAGATCTTCTGGAAGAAGCATTTCAAAATAAGGAAAAAAAAGAAATAATATTAAGAGAAGCTAAATCAAAGGAAGAAAAAAATCTTGCTTACCTAGCTGAAAAAAATGCTAAACAAGCTTTATCTCAAAAAATTTACGAAACTCAAAGCAATGACAACTTAATTGATAGTTTAATTAAAAAATTTAACCTTAACAGCAATATAAATTTATTAGAGGTTTATGATAATAGCCATAATCAAGGCGCAGATTGTATTGGTGCTTTAATATGTTTTGGTAATGAGGGCTTTATAAAAAAAAGATACCGAAAATTTAATATAAAAAATGAATTGGTAAAAGGTGATGACTATGGCATGCTCAAAGAAGTTTTGTTTAGAAGATTTTCTAAAGCTGTTAAAGAACAATCGGGGTCTTTATCTTTACCAGATTTAATCATGATAGATGGTGGAAAAGGTCAATATTCAATTAGCAGAGAAGTTTTAAACGAGTTGGGACTTCATGATTTGTCAATTATAGCAATAGCCAAAGGTAAAAATAGAAATGCAGGTGAAGAAAAAATGTATTTTGAGAATAATGAATTTAAATTAGAAAAAAATGATCCATTGCTCTTTTTTATTCAAAGATTAAGAGATGAGGCTCATCGATTTGCTATCAGTTCACATCGAGCAAAAAGAAAAAAAAACCTAAGTAAATCTTTATTAGATCAAATAGCTGGAATAGGTAAACAAAGAAAAAGAGCTTTGTTAAACTATTTTGGATCTGCAAAATCAATCGAGTCTGCAAGTCTCGATGATTTAAAATCAGTTGAGGGTATTAAAGACAATATAGCTAAAAAAATATATAATTATTTTCACGAATAAATTTAAATGAGATTAAAAATACCAAATATTCTTACCATCGGTAGAATTATTATCGTTCCCATATTTGTACTAACTTTTTTTTTACCAGGAATGTATGGAGATCTAATTCCATTTTTCTTATTTGTAATTGCAAGTTTTACAGATTTTTTAGATGGTTTATTAGCAAGATTACTTAAAGAAGAATCGAAGCTTGGAGAGCTATTAGATCCTATTGCTGATAAGATTTTAGTATGTGCTGCTTTAGTTTTGCTGGTGATGAATGAGACAATTAAAAATTATGAAGTAATAGCAGCTATTATTATTCTAGTTAGAGAAATACTAATTTCTAGTTTACGAGAATTTTTAGCAAAGATTAGTTTTTCCATACCAGTTACAAAGCTTGCAAAATTTAAAACTTTTTTACAAATGTTCTCAATTTCAATTCTATTAACAGGTGAAGTTGGAAATAAAATAATTAATTTTAAAGACTATAATGCTGAAACTATCGGGATAATGCTTTTATGGGTCTCTGCTTTTTTAACCTTATACACCGGATATGACTATCTCATAAAGGGTATAGAACATGCAATATCTGAAGATAATAAGAATAACTAATTAAATGAGTTTAACAGAAATTAATTTAAGAGAAAAAAATTTTCACAATAATCTTCAATCAAAAAAAAGTAGATTTGAAAACATATTTTATAAAGCTCTTCATAATATGTTTGAAGATTTTAATTTAATAATATCCAATAAAGCAAATCAAAAAATAGTTCTTGATTATGGTTGCGGTGTTGGGAGTGTTACGGAAAAAATTGCTAAGTACAATCCAAAAAGATTAGTTGGTGTAGATATATCTGAAGTTTCAATAGATAAAGCGGTTCAAAGCGCAAAAAACTTAAATTTTAAAATTGAATATTTAATTGATAATTGTGAAAATTTAAAATTAAAAGAAAAAACTTTTGATTTGGTTTTTGGCAGCGGAATTCTTCACCATTTAAATATGGAAAAAGCAATTAATGAAATTAGTAAAGTCCTTAAAGATGATGGTGAAATGGTTTTTATAGAACCTTTAGGAACTAACCCCATAATAAATTTTTATAGAAAATTAACACCTAATTCTAGATCAGTGGATGAACATCCTTTTATAAAAAAAGATTTTGATTTAATTAATTCTTTATTTAAAAATGTAAAAATTAATTATTATGGTTTTTTTACTTTAGTATTTTTCCTGTTTTATATAAAACCCGAAAAATCATTATTGTTTAAAATTCTTTGCAAATTAGACAACTATTTTTTTAAAATTAAAAACTTTAAATATTTTGCTTGGTCAGTATTAATAGTTGCTAAAAGAAACTAAGCAGAGTTTTTCTTTTTTCTAACAAGATCTTGGTAGCTTTCGGAAAGATCCGTGATTACATTGCAGACTTTAAAATTATACTTATCAATAGATGCAACTGGCGTTACTTCTGCTGCGGTTCCGGTTAAAAAACAACCTACAAAATTAGACATTTCTTCTGGTTTGATTTTACGCTCTATAACTTTAATACCTTTCGATTTTGCAATATCAATAATACATCTT
>SYDM01000062.1 GCA_005801485.1 Rickettsiales bacterium | reverse complement strand
TATTATCTCTTTTAAATCGTAAGAGGTTAGGTCGGATATATTTAAAAAATTCTTCATTTAAAAGTTTTACATACCATTCTTAAAATTACTATTGCTTGATCTATATTTTCTTTTTTAACATTCAAAGGAGGTAATAATCTAACAACATTTTCAGAGGCTTTTACCGTTAATAATTTATTATCCATAAGTTTTTTTATAAATAAATTTTGATCAGGAATTAATTTTATTCCAACTAATAATCCTAAACCTCTTACTTCTTTGATTACGTTTGGAAATTCAGATTGTAGTTCCTGAAGTTGGGCATGAAAATAATTTCCTATTGATTGCACATTTTTTAAAAAACCTTTTTTTAAAATTTGATCTAAAACAGCATTACCAACGCTCATTGCTAAAGGATTGCCTCCAAATGTTGAACCGTGTGAACCAGGGTTCATACAAGCAGCTACTTTTTTTGTCATTAAACAAGCACCAATTGGAAATCCTCCGCCAATACCTTTGGCAATAGGTACGATGTCAGGTTTTATTCCAGCATATTCAAAAGCAAAAAATTTCCCTGTTCTACCAATTCCACATTGAACCTCATCTAAGATTAATAAAATATTTTTTTTATCACATAATTTTCTAAGTCCTTTTAAACAATAATCGGGAATAACTTTAATTCCGCCTTCTCCCATTACTGTCTCGACCAAAATTCCAGCAGTTTTCTTTGTTATAGATTTTTCTAAACCCTTATGATCGGCAAAATCAAAATGATCAAAACCATCAACTTTAGGTCCAAATCCCTCAGTCGCTTTTTTGCTATTGCTTGCAAAAATTGTAGCTAAAGTTCTGCCGTGAAAACTATTATTGATACATAAAATTCTATTTTTTTTGGGTAGACCTTTTGAATAAAAATATTTTCTAGTAACTTTTATTGCAAGCTCTGTTGCTTCCGCACCAGAGTTTTGAAAAGCTACAAAATCTGCAAATGAATTTTTTGTAAGTCTTTTTGCCAGTTTTTCTTGTTCGGCAATAGTGAAAACATTTGAGACATGCCATAACTTTTTTGATTGTTTGTTTATTATTTTAACTAAATGATCGTGGCAATGACCTAGTGAATTAACTGCAATACCTTGAACAAAATCTAAGTATTTAGTTCCTGTAGAAGAATAAAGGTAGCAACCTTTCCCTTTTACAAAAGAAATTTTTTTTCTAGCATAATTATTAAGTAACGCACTCATGATTAAGATTTTAATTTGTAGCCTTTTTTATACAATATATAAGTAACCGTGAATATAATAAAACTTAATAGCGAAAGATAAATTAAACCAACCGTTATAGATCCATCAGACTTTTCTAAAAAACTATATCTAAATCCATCAATCATGTAAAAAAATGGATTGACTTTACTAATGGTCTGCAAATAATCTGGTAATTTATCGATAGTATAAAATGTTCCAGATAAAAAAGATAAAGGAACAATTATGAAATTAGTAACAGTTGCCATATGGTCAAATTTCTCGGCCCAAAGCCCTGTAATAATACCAAGGGCACCTAGGATAAAAGAAGATAAAAAAGTAAAAGCAATTAGCGTAAAATAATTTTTAATTTCAAGATCAATAAGAAAATAGAAAGTACAAATTGAGAAAAAAGCTATTATTGTACTTCTGCTTACCGCTGCTAGAGTAATAGCAAAAGTGACTTCTGCTGCAGATAAAGGGGCATATAAAATATCAACGATATTGCCTTGCATTTTGCCAATTATAAAAGTTGAAGATGAATGAGAAAAAGCTTGCTGAATCACTTGCATAGCAATCAAGCCAGGAGCTAGAAAACTAATAAAAGGAACACCTAAAACATTACCTCTGTCAGTGCCTAACGCTAACGATAAGACTAATAAAAAAAGCAATGCAGAAATAAGTGGTGAAAAAACAGTTTGAACCCAAACAATTAGAAATCTTAAAACTTCTTTTTTGTATAGTGTCCATGCACCAATCCAGTTAATTAAACCAAATCTTCTTGTGCCTATTTTATATTTTGAACTGATTTCAACCATGAGCAGATTTATATCTTTTAAATTTAAAAAAACTTGTGCAAAACTTTGAATTTTGTAGATTTTAATAGCATTTTTAGCTGCCTCATACTAGATAATGGAATAAATTAACTAAATAGACTATATATAGTAAAATACTTTTTATTTCGTATTATGAGCTGGACAGACAAAAAAGTACAAAAATTAAGAGAACTTTGGACCAAAGGTCATACCGCAAGTGAAATTGCAGGAATGTTTGGTGATACAACTCGAAACGCAGTTATTGGAAAAGCGCACCGATTAAATTTAGAAGAACGAGCTCCGTCAAAAAAAAAAGTAAGCTCTGAAAAAAGAGATCCAACAGAAACTCAACCAAAACTTAGAGGATCTGTTAGTAGAAAAAGTAAATTTAAATCAATTTTATTAGATAAAGATTTTGAGCCTGAAAAACCAACTTTATTAGAAAACTTAACTGACCAAACTTGTAAGTGGCCAACAGGTCACCCTGATGAAGAAAGCTTTTATTTTTGCGGTCGAAAGCCGGTTGATACTTTTCCTTATTGCAAACTTCATATTTTATATGCCTATCAGCCTAAAGGCCAGAAAGAGGAAGAACTTAGTAAAGACGATGAGTTGCCACCATTTATCGAGAAAAAAATTAAATCTGCTTAATTCGCAAAACTTTAATCATAAAACATATATAGTTAAATATTAAAAATTGTAATAAATTTTTAACAAAACTCACATATTGAAAGGAAACTATGTTTATTAATAAGAATCTAAAATGGATCAGTACTTTTCTTGTTTTAACAGGAATATTATTAACTAATTTAAATATCTACCCAATGAACATTTTTTTCCACGGTTTAGGCGTTGTAGGTTGGACCGTCGAAGGACTGAAATCGAAAAATAAAGCTATTCTTGTAAACTTTGGCTTACAGATACCATTATTTATAATTGGAATTTATAAAATTTTTGCTTAATGAAAAAGGTTTTATTTGTTTGTACTGGAAACTCTGCAAAACTTAAAAGATTACTTCGATTTATTAGACCGAAAAGTTTTCAGGCATCTAAAGAATAACCTGCTGATCTGACTGTTCTAATTAAATTTTTTTTATCGTCGATATTTATAGCTTTTCTAAGTCTTCTGATGTGAACATCGATAGTTCTCTCTTCAACATGAATATTTTCTTCCCAAATATTACTTAATAATTGCTCTCTAGAATAAACACGTTTTGGATTTTTAATTAAAAAATTTAATAACTTAAATTCTGTAGGTCCTAAT
>SYDM01000061.1 GCA_005801485.1 Rickettsiales bacterium | reverse complement strand
TCAAATATTTAGAAATAAATATAAACTAAATGTAAAAATAATTGATGCATCAAAAATTTACTTTAAAAAGCTTAAAAATGTCATCAACCCTGAAAAAAAGAGAAAAATTATAGGTAATTTATTTATTAAGTTATTCGAAAAAGAGGCTAAATCATTTAAAAATGTGAAATTCTTAGCTCAAGGAACTTTATATCCTGATATTATTGAAAGCAGATCAGCTACAGGCAGTAAAACTTCCAAAATTAAATCACACCACAATGTTGGAGGGCTTCCAAAAGAAATGAATTTACAATTGATAGAACCGTTAAAAGATTTTTTTAAAGACGAGGTGAGAGCATTAGGAAAATCACTTGGATTAGTTAAAAGCATATCAAGTAAGCATCCTTTTCCGGGCCCTGGATTAGCTATAAGAATGGTTGGAAATATATCTTTTCAAAAAGTTAAAATTTTACAAGAAGCTGACTACATTTTTATCCAAGAACTTATTAAAAATAATTTATATGATAAAATTTGGCAAGCTTACGCTGCTTTGTTGCCAGTAAAGACCGTAGGTGTTATGGGCGATTCAAGAACGTATGAATATATTTGTTTAATTAGAGCGGTAGTTTCAGAAGACGGCATGACAGCTGATTATTTTAATTTTCCAAAGAATTTTTTAGATAAAATTTCAAATAAAATCATAAATGGCGTAAAAGGTATAAATAGAGTTGTTTATGATATAACTTCAAAACCTCCAAGCACTATTGAGCTTGAATGATTAATGAAAAAAAAAATTTTAAAAATTATAGAAAAAAAAAACAAAAGACCTTTAGTGTGTCTTACTGCTTATTCTAAGCCAATAGCAAAAATTTTGGATAAATATTGTGATATTGTCTTAGTAGGAGACTCTTTAGCAACAGCCATGTATGGCATGAACAACACTCACCAAGTTACTATTGAAACGATGATACAACATGGCATTAGCGTAAAGTCTAATCTAAAAAAAGCATTGTGTGTTGTAGATATGCCAATCAACACATACCGAAGTGTAAAAGAAGCAAAAAAAAATGCAAAATTAATTGTTAAAAAAACAAAATGCGACGCAGTCAAAATGGAATATAATGGAAAAAATTTCAGAATTATACAAAGCGTGGTTAAGATAGGCATTCCAGTAATGGGTCATATAGGTTTTACTCCTCAATATTTTAAAAAATTTAAAGTTCAAGGTTTAATGGAAAAGGATAGAAATAAATTAATTAAACAAGCAAAAGAGAATGAAAAAGCTGGAGTATTTAGTATTGTAATCGAGTGTGTCACATCTGATGTAGCTAAAGAAATCACAAGATCTGTGAAAATTCCAACAATAGGAATAGGAGCATCCATTCATTGTGATGGGCAAATTTTAGTTACCGATGATATGCTAGGACTAAGCGGTTTTTACCCAAGATTTGTTAAAAAATTTGTAAGTTTAAATAATATAATTCAAAAAGGAGTTCAAAATTACCATAAAACAGTATTAACTAAGAAATTTCCGAGCAAACAAAACGAATTCTAAACTATGTCTGAAGAAATATTAAATAATAGTTTTCAAAGTAAAACCTCTAATTTTATTAAGAAAAATTTTAAAAATTTAATTATATTATTATTTTTTTTAATTTCAGTATTATTTAGTGTTTTCATTTATAAAGATGTGCAAAAAAAAAATGAAATTAAAATTGCAGAAAATTACACGCAAGCCACTATGAAATTTAAAGAAAATAAATCAGATGAAGCAAAACAATTATTAGAAAATATTATACAGAAAGGGCATAGGTTTTATTCACCTTTAGCGTTATATTTTATTATTGATAATAACTTAGAGAAAGATTCTTTAAAAATAGTTAGTTTTTTTGATAGAATTTTATTAATAAGTTCTATTGATAAAGAAAATATAAATTTAATTAAAATAAAAAAAACTATATTTTTATTTAAATTGGGAGAAGAAGAAGCAATAATAAAAACATTAAACCCAATAATTAATTCTGACTCAGTTTGGAGAAATATGGCAATAAATCTAATATCAGATTATTTTTTATCTAAAGATCAAAAAGCAAAAGCCAAAGAATATCTTCAATTATTAAATAAAAATTTTTAAGAATAATTTATAATGAAAAAATTATTGCCAGTTTTAGCGGTATTAATCTTTAGCTCTTGCTCATTTGATAATAAAACAGGAATATGGAAAGACGCTTCAGATATTTCAGTAGATAATAAACAATCAAAATCAATTTCAAAAAACCTACCAGGGATAATATATGAGAATGTTTCAACTAAAAATATAATTTATAATGAAGAAAAAGATGCTGTCAATTTATCCAATTTTGAAATCGATAATCCTATAAAGATATCATATTGGCTTGAACAATTTGCTATACCAACAAATAATATTTCAAATATTTCTTATAGCGGTAATAAAAGATTGTTATATAAAAGTCCTAAATTAAGTAGTGTTTCTTCAAGTAAAAATAGAAATATTATCTTTTATGATAATAATTTAATTTCCCACGATCAAAAAGGAACAATTTTCATTTTTTCATTGAGCTTAAATAAAAAAATATTTGAATATAACTTTTATAAAAAAAATTTTGAAAATATTAATAAAGAACTTAATTTTATTGTTAATGATAATTTTTTATATGTATCCGACAATCTTGGTTATTTATATGCAATTAATTTAGATAATAAATCTATTATTTGGGCTAAAAATTATGGAATACCTTTTAGATCTAATTTAAAATTTATAAATAATGAAATTTTTTTAGCAAATCAAGATAACGTTATTTACGCTATTAATGCAAATACAGGGGAAAAAAATTGGCAATTTCAAACTAGTCTTACATTTTTAAAGTCCGATTTTGTCAATAATTTTGCATTGGACTTAATTAATAGTAATTTAATTTTTTTAAATACTAGTGGTGAACTTTATTCTATAAATTTTGAGTCACAAAAAATTAATTGGGTATTAAACTTCAAAAATTCTTCTTTAGCTGGAGACACAGAATTATTTCTAAGTCATCCAATTGTTATTAAAAATAATAATCTAACTTTAAGTACAGAAAAATTTTTATTAAATTATGATACTGTAACAGCCTCAAGGAATTGGATGTTTTCCTCTGAGTCCATTTTTAAGCCAATAATAACTTCTAATTATATTTATGTTATTTTAAAAAATGATCTTTTAGTGTGTCTGGAGAATGCTAGTGGTAAAGTTATTTGGTCTAAAAATATTTTTACTAATCTTAAAGATAAAAAAATACAAAATAAATTTGGTTTAATTTCAGATTTTAAAATAGTTAATAGTGAAATTTATATATATTCAAAAAATGGATATTTATTTACTTTTAATCCTAGCAATGGAGCTCTAACTTTTTTCAAAGAAATTAGTAAAAATGGAATAAGTTCTGAAATAGTTTTTTTAGACAATAATATGTTATTTTTAGATAACGATAATAAATTATTAAAATTTAATTAATTATTTGATTTTCCGCTTAATAACGAAAGTTGTGTAATCTTTCCTTCGCCTAGTAAATTTGAAGGTTTTACAGGATACTCGCCCGTAAAATAGTGATCACTTAATTGAGGATATAATTTATTTCTCTCTTTAAATCCTAGCGCTCTATACAAGCCTGATAAACTTAAAAATTTTAATGACTTAGCGTTAATATACTTACACATTTCTTCATTTGTTTTATTGCTAGCTAGTAATTCTTTTTTTGTTGGCATATCAACACCGTAAAAATCTGGAAAAAGTATTTTTGGTGAAGCAATTCTTACATGCACTTCTTTGGCTCCTGCATCATAAAGCATTTTGACTATCTTATGACAAGTAGTTCCTCTAACCAACGAGTCATCGACTAGTATAATTGATTTGTTTTTAATTAGAGTTTGCGTTGGGTTTAATTTTAGTTTGACCCCAAAACTTCTAATACTTTGTGTTGGTTCAATGAAGGTTCTGCCTACATAGTGATTTCTTATTAATCCTAATTCAAATCTTTTTTTGGTATATTGACTAAAACCAAGCGCAGCCGGCACTCCTGAGTCTGGTACAGGGACCACAAAATCAGCTTCTAAATCTGTTTCTTTTGCAAGTTCTTCTCCCATTTTTTTTCTGTATTCGTAAGCGCATTCTCCATTAAGTAAACTGTCTGGCCTAGCAAAATAAATGTATTCAAATGCGCAAGGCCTAGCTTTCATTAATGGAAAAGGTTTAATGCTATTTAATTCGCCATTTTCAATAACTATGATTTCACCGTTTTCAACTTCTCTCATAAACTTAGCACCTATAATATCTAAGGCGCAGGTTTCAGAAGCAAAAATATAAGATTTACCTAATTTACCTAAAACTAATGGCCTGATACCAAAAGGATCTCTTAATCCAATCATTTTTTTATTTGTGATCATAACCAAAGCATAACCGCCTTGTATTTGAAAAAGAGTATCAATAATTTTATCAATCATTTTTGATCTTTTCGATTTTGCAATTAATTGAACTATTATCTCCGTATCGCTAGTCGTTCTAAAAATTGCTCCAGCTTTAACGAGAGCATCTCTTAGTTCTAGGGCATTTGTTAAATTTCCATTGTGCGCCAAACTTATACCTCCACCGTAAAGATCAGCAAAAAAAGGCTGAATATTTCTAAGAGAAACTTCACCAGTTGTTGAATATCTATTATGTCCTACAGCTGATTTACCTGGGAGTTTTTTTATAACTTCTGGATTAGTAAAATGATCTCCAATTAGGCCTTGTCTTTTTTCTGAATGAAAATTTTTACCATCGAAGGAGACAATTCCGCAACCTTCTTGACCTCTATGTTGTAGAGCATGCAGACCAAGAGCAACTAAAGAAGATGCTTCTTCACACTCAGAAACACCGAAAACTCCACATTCTTCTCTAGGTTTATCTAATTTAAATTTTTTCAATTTTTTCTTTTGCATCAATTATGTCTTTAAAATTTGGAAATTCTTCAATAAGTAAATCACTTCCTTTTTTAACAATATTAAAAGAAAAAGTGCTTTCCGTAGTTATATTCCATTTTTCATATGAATAAAACCAATTTAAAATAGAAAAAAAACAAACAGCAACTACATATCCTTGAAACAAACCAAAAAGTATTCCGAAAGACTTATCCACCGATCCAAAACCAGTCCACTTTACAGCGGTGCCAATTGATTTACTCAAAACAATGCAGATAAATAACGAAACAATAAAAACAAGAACACTTATACCAACGCTATTTATAAAATCTGATTCAATATAATTACTTACCCAAGGTTGTAATTGAGGTACGAGTATAATTGTGGCTATTATAGAAATTATCCATTTGAGAGCAGATAAGAAACTTAAGGAAAAACCTTGAGAGAAGCACTTTATTGTATTGAATAAAATAATTACTAAAAAAACTATATCAAATAAAAAAACATCGTTTTTTAAAAATTCTATAAAATTATTCATTACCAAAAGGTTTTAAAACTAGTATGAGTTTAGGTAAAAGAGTTAATACAGATATTAAAGCAAATAACATCGCAACACCCGTTAATACTCCAAAATATATTGTTGGGATAAAGTTAGATAAAAATAAAATAGAAAAACCAAAAATTATTGTGACAGTGGTGTTAAGTATAGAAATACCAATAGTATTATGACATTTGCTAACTGTATCGTTATAATTTTTTATTTTTTCAAATTCTTCTTTAAACCGGTAGATATAATGAATGCTATTATCAACGGCTATACCAATAGTAATTGCCGCAATCGTAATCGTCATCATATCTAATGGAATTCCAGAAAGACCAATAATTCCTAAAATAAAAAAAGCAGCTATAAAATTTGGAACAACCCCAATTAAAGATAAAGTCAAATTTCTAAAAAGAACTAAAAACATTAATAAAATCCCTATCATTGTCACACCTAAGGATAAAATTTGAGATTTAAAAAGACTTTGTAATAGGTTATTAAATAAAATTAATACACCCGAAAGTTTATATTCTTCTTCACCCAAGCCAACTTTTGTTTTTAATTCAGAATTAATTTTTTTAATTAATTCATTTCTTCTTAAATCTTCTAAAGAGTCTTTTATTCTTACACTAATTCTTGCTTCATTATCTTTTATAGAAATATAGGGAGATATTATTTCTTTTTTAATCTCTTCAGGAAATTTACTGTAAAGTATACCAGTTTCTAAAGTCTCTAATTTATTACCGATTAAATCCTCCGCAACTCTAATAATACTTCCAAATGAAATAACCTTACCTATTTCCGGAAGAGATTCTAAATAAACATGAACTTTTAAAATTTTATCAATTTTATCTCTTGTAAACCAATATTTATATGTTTCATCTTTATCTTTAGCATCTTTATCCCATTCAGAAAATTCATCATCTTTTTCTCTCTTTTCTTCTTTTACTGGAAATTTTAAAATAATATTAAGTGGAGTGGTGCCCCCCAACTGATCATCAATTTTTTTCATCCCTTTATAAATTTCAGTTTTTTT
>SYDM01000060.1 GCA_005801485.1 Rickettsiales bacterium | reverse complement strand
TGTTGGGTCGATAGATTTAAAACCTCTAAAACTATCAAAGAAAAAAGATTTTTATGAATGTTTCAATTTGAATTTAATTTCAGCAACTGAAATAATTAGAGCTACTTTTGATAAATTAAAAGAAAACAATGGAGCAATAGTGTTATTTTCTACAGTTGCTGCAAGAAAAGGATTTATCAATCATAGCATAATTTCTTCTGCCAAAGCTGCTGTTGAAGGTCTCACGGTTGCATTGGCTGCAGAATTTGCACCGAATATTAGAGTGAATTGTATAGCGCCAAGTTTATCTAAATCTAAAATGGCTGAATTTATAATTAAGAATGAAAAAATTGCAGAAGGTATCGCCAAACTGCATCCTATGAAAAGACTAGGTGAAGGTGTAGATTTTTCTGCTATGGCAAAATTTTTAATGAGTCAAGAAAGCTCATGGATAACAGGTCAAATTATAGGAGTGGACGGAGGAAGATCCTCAGTAGCTTAATATGAGTAAAAAAATTATTTATGCCATATTTTTCCTCTTCTGCTCACAGATTGTTTTAGCGGCAGGTGGAGATAGCGGAGGTGGTTCTTCTGTTCCTGATTTTTATGTAGAAGCTGAAATAATAATTAAAAGAGCAAAAAAAATAGATGAAATAGGCGATACTGAAAAAGCTATCAAGCTATTTACTTCAGCTTATGAAAAATTATTAGAAGCGGATAAAAAAGATAAAAATAATCCTGATATTCTTAATTATTTGGGTTTTACATTGAGAAAAATAGGCAAATACGATGAATCCGAAAAATATTATCTTGCAGGTTTAAAATTAAAGCCAGATCATCGTGGAATTAATGAGTATTTAGGAGAACTTTACGTAAAAACTAAAAGAATTGATTTAGCTAAAGAAAGATTAGAAGTTTTAAAAAATTGTAAGTGCGAAGAATATGAAGAGTTGGCTGAAGTTATAAAAAAAAACTAAGATAAGTCTAAAGCGTGTTTTTTTAATTTTTCTAAAGGTATTAAATTTAAGGTTTTTATGTTTGTTTTTTTCAAATAGATTGAACAAGCCGCACCTTCCTCAATAGCTCGGGCATACCAAGTGGCACAGACGCACCAATTGTCTCCATGTTTTAAACCAGGAAATCCAAATTCAGGATGTGGTGTAATAAGATCATTTCCTACTTCCTTTGACCAAATTAAGAATTTATCTGTAACTTTAGCGCATACTGTATGATATCCACGGTCCGCACTATCTGTGTTGCAGCACCCATCTCTGTACCAGCCTGTTACGGGATCTAGAGAACAATCTTCTAATGCTTCACCAAATACATTTTTTTGAATGTCTTTATTCATGTTTTAAAAACATTTGCAATATTATTATCTATTTCAACATTAAAAGAAAAAGATCTTCTCTCGCCACTATTTTGGAATGGATAAGCGGTATGCATTAAATAGTTTGGAAATAAAAGCATATCTCCAACTTTTGGATTGTGATTAAAAATACTGTTATTTAAAAACATTTTATTTCCATTAATAAAATCAATAGTCCCATTTGTTTTAAGAGCTTTTTTTCCTTTATTCATAAATTTTGGAATTTTTAAATATCCCACACCTGACACATGACCGTCATGATAATGTACAGGATTGTATTCATTTGAAAACTGGCTGACTACCCAAAAATTTTTTATTTTAACGGTCTTTGTATTTTTTCCTGTTGTAAATTTTATATACTTCTTAATAGAGATATTAATTTGCCTTAAAATATTTTTTTTAATAAAGTTTTTAGAAAGTTGGATTTCCTGTTTGACTTGACCTACTAATTTTCTTGAATAATCATACCTTTTAATTAATTTTTTTTGAAAAGAAATTCTATCGGCTTCTTTATTTATTTTTTTTATTAAAGAGCTTGGAAATTTTAATTGTGCAATCTTTGGACCAAAAGGACTTAAAATTTTCATTTTATAATTTTGTTGGGTTAGTCTGATCTTTATAAATTTTATTAGGATCAAATTTCTTTTTTTTTTCTTTAAATTGCATTTTTATATTTTTTGAATTTTTTATTTTTCCTAATGGAACAGATCGATAAAAACAAGATTTATAACCTACATGGCAACTTGCGCCATCGCCAATATCTACTTTAAGCCAAACAGCATCTTGATCATCATCTATTCTAATATCTTTAATTTTTTGCACAAAACCACTTGTCTTACCTTTGTGCCAAAGCATTTTACGTGATCTACTCCAATAGTGTGCTTCTTTAGTTTCAATAGTTTTTTTTAAAGCTATCTTATTCATGTAACCATGCATGAGGACGTTACCATTTTTATAATCAGTTGTTATTACTGGTATTAGCCCTTTACTATCAAATTTAGGTGATAAAAATTTACCTTCTTCTACTTCAAATATACTTTTTCTTTTTTTAAACATCTGCGTAAAATAGTGAAAAAAGGACAAAATAGCAATTTGCTTTAGTATTTTAGGTAATGTAAAAATGAACTCTTTTATGAAATTAGTTAAAGACACCAACAAGATTCAGGCAAATGAAGATCAAATTACCGATCTACAAGCTGAAGAAGCTTTTAAGACCATATTAAAATGGATTGGAGAAGATCCAAATAGAGAAGGACTTCTTGAAACACCAAAAAGAGTCACTAAAGCTTTTAAAGAATATTTTAAAGGATATCACCAAGATCCAATGGAGGGTTTAAAAAAAACTTTTGGAGATGTTGAAGGTTATGACGACATGGTGGTTGAAAAAAATATTACTCTAGAAAGTCATTGCGAACATCATATGGCGCCCATTATTGGTGTAGCTCACGTTGCTTACATTCCAAGAACGAAAGTTGTTGGTCTTAGTAAGCTCGCTAGAACTGTAGAAGTTTTCTCTAAGAGATTGCAAACCCAAGAAAGATTAACAATGCAAATAGCAAATACACTAATGTCAGGTTTAGATGCTAAGGGGGTTGCAGTTACTATTGATGCCGCACATCAATGTATGACTATGAGAGGAATTAAAAAAGAAAAAGCAACTACTGTTACAAATTATTTTTTAGGTTCGTTTAAGGAAGACCTTAGTTATCAGAATAGGTATCTTAGACTTATAGCTAAATAAATAAAATGTCAGATAAGTTTAAAGCTATCGTCATTAACAATCAAAATAATAAATTTACCAGAGAAATTCAAGAGCTTGATCATAGCTCACTCAAAGATGGAAATGTCTTGGTCAAAATAGATTATTCAAGTCTAAATTATAAAGATGCACTAATATTAAATGATGGAGGAAAAATTGTAAAACATTTTCCTTTTGTTCCAGGTATTGATTTTTCAGGCACAGTAGTCAGCAGTGAAGATAAAAAATTTAAAAAAGATGACCAAGTGATCTTAACAGGCTTTAGAGTGGGGGAATCTTATTTTGGAGGTTTTTCTCAATATGCAAAAGTTGATTCTAATTTTTTAATAAAAACTCCAAAAGAGATTACAAATCTTCAATCTATGATGCTTGGAACGGCTGGCTTCACAGCAATGCTTTGCGCTTTTGCAGTGAAAGCAAAAGAAGAATTATTACTAGGCGAAAAGGTTAAAGATGTTTTAGTGACTGGCGCTACAGGTGGAGTAGGCAGTATTGCAGTAATGATTTTATCTAAGATGGGATATGACGTCCATGCAGTTACAGGAAAAAAAGATAAAAACGATTATTTAAAAAATCTTGGCGCAAAACATATAATTGATCGAAAAGTATTTGAAGTTGAAAGCAAACTGCTGGAACAGGGAATGTGGGACTGTGTTGTTGATACAGTTGGTGGACCAGCACTTACAAAAATATTTGCCCAAACAAAACCAGGCGGAATTGTTGCAGCATGTGGCAATGCCGGAGGCATAAAAATTAATACAACTGTAATGCCATTTATTATTAGAGGAATTAAATTATGGGGCATAGACTCATCAGGTTCATCTATTAGAAGAAGAGAATTCGTTTGGGGTGAGGTTAATAAATTAATTGATTTTGAGAAACTTAAAAAAATTATAAAAGAAATTTCATTATCTGATTTGTTAATTACTTTTCCTAAACTTCTAAAAGGTGAATTTTTTGGTAGAGCAGTAGTAAACCCTTAGAAATAAAAATTATGGATTGGGATAAATTAAAAATTTTTCATACTGTTGCTGAAGCAAGCAGCTTTACTAAAGCAGCTACAATATTGAATTTAAGTCAATCAGCTATTAGTAGAC
>SYDM01000059.1 GCA_005801485.1 Rickettsiales bacterium | reverse complement strand
TGCCATTGATCTGCTATTTGGCTAAAAGGTATCTGCATAAATCTTATAAAGACTGCAATTCCAGCTAGCTTTGGAACAATTGCAAAAAAACTTGTTACAGAGCTTGGGGCGCCTTCATATACATCTGGTGTCCACATATGAAATGGAACAGCAGAAACTTTGAATGATAAGCCTACTAAAATAAAAACCATTGCAAATACGGTACCTATATTTTCTGTACTTGTATTTAAACTAATTATTTCAAAGTTTGTTGAACCGCTAAAACCATAAAGGAGTGAACAGCCGTAAAGCAACAATCCCGAAGCTAATGAGCTTAAAATAAAATATTTTAATCCCGACTCATTAGATTTTAAATTATCTCTATCTAGAGAAGCTAAAATATATAATGATAATGATTGCAGCTCTAAGCCGAGGTAAAAAAGCATAAGATCATTTGCACTTATCATGATGAACATTCCTAGCACAGATAAGAGTAGAACAAGTGAATATTCAAAATAATTTATCTTCGTTTCTTTGATAAATTTTTGTGTAATTACTAATGTAAAAAAAGTTCCTATTAAAATTAAAATTTTAAAAAAATTTGTAAATGAATTAGAAATAAAACTATTCGAAAATAAGTTAAATGATTCACTAAAAGAAATTATAATGATTATTGTTAAAGAAATAATTATTCCATAAATAATATTTGTCACGAGGGTGTAACTTTCCTTAAAAAAAACACCAATCATCAATGTTGTTAGTATTGATATAGAAAGAAATATTTCTGGTAAAAATAAGTTTATATTTTCCATTATTTAATCGTATTTATAATTAAATTCATTTGATAATCGTTAATCAATTTATCCACTGAAACTTCAATAGTATCTAGAATTAAATTAGGATAAAAACCAAAAAATAAAGTTAGTCCAGCTAGTAAAAATAGTATTAAACCTTCGGAAAAATTTAAATCTTTTAATTCAGCTATTTCCTTTTTTTCCAATTTTCCAAAAATCACTCTTTTGTACAACCAGAGCATATATGCTGCGCCAAGGACAAGTCCGATGCTGGCAATTATTGCTACTAAAAAATTCTTTTGAAAAGTTCCTAATAAAACTAAGATTTCACCAACAAATCCGCTTGTGCCAGGTAAACCTACTGCACCTAGCATAAATATTGCAAATACTAATGAATATTTAGGTAAAATATTAACTACCCCTCCGTAAGAACTGATTAATCTTGAATGTGTTCTATCGTATAAAACACCAACGCATAAAAATAAAGCTGCTGAAATAAGGCCGTGACTTAACATTTGAAAAATACTTCCTTCAATACCTTGTTTAGTAAAAGTAAAAATACCAAGTGTTACAAATCCCATATGAGCTACAGAAGAATACGCGATAAGTTTTTTCATATCTTCCTGCATAAGAGCAACCAAAGAAGTATAAATTATTGCGATAACACTTAAGGTAAAGATAAGAGGCACAAAGTATTCTGACGCAACCGGAAACATGCCAATTGAAAACCTTAAAAAGCCATATCCAGCCATTTTAAGCAAAATAGCTGCAAGTATTACTGAGCCTGCTGTTGGTGCTTCGACGTGAGCATCTGGTAGCCAAGTATGAACAGGCCACATTGGTGTTTTAACAGCAAAAGAACTAAAAAAAGCTAACCAAAGAACATATTGAAATTCTGTGGGTATTTTTATTTTAAATATTTCAGTAACATCAGTAGTTCCTGTAAGCCAGTAAATTGAAATAATAGCTACTAGCATTAAAACAGAGCCTAAAAGAGTAAACAAAAAGAATTTAAATGCTGCATAAACTTTTTTTGGGCCACCCCATATGCCAATAATTAAAAACATTGGTATCAGACCTGCCTCAAAAAATAGATAAAAAATTACTAAATCTAAAGAACAAAAAACTCCAATCATAAATGATTCTAAAACAAGAATGGCAATTAAAAATTCTTTGAGTCTGGTTTTAACGGAATTAACACAAGACAATATACAAATTGGAGTAATGAAAGCTGTTAGAACTATGAATAAAATAGATATACCGTCAATCCCAAACTTAAATTTTATATAACCACTTATCCATTTTTTTTCTTCAACAAATTGAAATTCGGATAAGGTTTTATCAAAAGCAAACCATAAAAAAATAGCTAAAAAAAAAGTTACAATGGTAGTAAATAAAGAAATATAAATTACATTTTTATTATCACTTGATTTGTTGTTAAAAATAAAAATAAAAATTGAACCTAAAATAGGCAATAAAGTAATCGATGATAATATTGGAAAATTCATTTTAATTTATTATTAGGAAAGTCAACAGACAAGAAACACCTAAAAGCATTACAAACGCATAATCATAAATAAAACCGCTCTGAAATTTCACAGCTTTATTTGAAAAGAAATTAATTACTTTTGAAAAACCATCTGGACCATATCGATCAATTATATTTTGATCTCCTTTTTTCCATAAAATAAAACCTATAAATTTAAGTGGCTTAACGAATAAATATGTATAAAGTTCATCAAAATACCATTTGTTAAATAAAAAATTATGTAATGGTTCATTCATCTTCTTCAGGCTATCTAAAATTGAAGTATCTTTAATATATAAATAATAGGAGAAAGGGATTGCTATTATAACTAACGCAGGTGTTATAAATAAAAGCCAAAAAGGCAAATGTAAATGTACTATTTCTTTTGCAAAAAATATTGAATTCATCCAAAAATCTAAATTCTGTTTTCCAATAAGGATTTCTTTAAATAAATAACCTACAAGTACAGCGCCTAACGCAAGGATTACCAAAGGTAAAAGCATAACCGCTGGAGATTCTTGTATTTTTTCCAATTGCATCATCTTATTTTTAAAGCTGCCATGAAAAGTTATAAAAAATAATCTCCAAGAATAAATAGCCGTCAAAAAAGCAGTGAAAATTCCAATTGTCATGGCGTAATACCCTATTGAAGTACCTTTCATAAAAGCAAATTCAATAATTGCATCCTTAGAATAAAATCCAGATAAAAAAGGGAATCCTGTTAATGCTAAGGTACCAATGAGCATTAAAAACCAAGTATAAGGGATTTTTTTCCATACTCCTCCCATTAATCTTATATCTTGCTCGTCTTTAAATGCATGAATAACAGATCCAGAGCCAAGAAATAACAAAGCTTTGAAAAATGCATGAGTAAATAAATGAAATATAGCT
>SYDM01000058.1 GCA_005801485.1 Rickettsiales bacterium | reverse complement strand
GACAAAAATAGACAATCAATATGATTTAGTTTTATTAGCAAAAGAAAGAACTGCTCAATTAAATTCTGGTGCAGAGATGTTAGTCCCAGAAGAAAATGATAAAAAAACTATAATTTCACTAAGAGAAATTGGTGAGGGTAAAGTTCAAATCAAAGAATTAGAAAAAAGTGCAATCTTAAGACTACGTAAAGAGCCTGATGAAAATTTAGATATAGAAGAAACTGAAGAGGAAGAAAATGACGAATTTGAAAATTTATACAAAGGTCAAATTTCTAAAAGTGGAATAGCCATCTTACCTTCAAAAAGAACGAGAAAGATTCCTGATGTAAAAAAAGCTCTTTTAGTAAAAACTGAGTTAGAGGACGAAGTAGAAGATATTGATGAACCTCTCGATCAAGAACCATTAACATTAGAAGAAGAAGTAAAAGTCAAAGAATAATCAAAAATGAAAAAGACCGTATCTGTAGCACCTATGATGGACTGCACAGACAAGCATGAAAGATATTTTTTAAGCTTAATTAGTCAAAACATTCATCTTTACTCTGAAATGATCGTGTCTAATGCAATTATTAGAGGCGACAGAGATAAAATATTATCATTTAAAAAAATTAAAAACCCAACGATTCTTCAATTAGGTGGCTCCAATACTTCAGAGCTATCTGAGGCTTGTAAAATTTCTGAGCAATATGGATATGATGAAATAAATTTAAATCTTGGCTGTCCAAGCAAGAAAGTTCAAAAAAATAAATTTGGCGCATGTTTAATGAAAGAACCCAATCTTGTTGCAGAATGCGTTAATGCAATGGTTAATTCTGTCAAGCTTCCAATTTCTATTAAAACCAGAATAGGTTATGACGACGTTGAAAATTTTGAATTTTTAAAAGAATTTATTTCAATCTTAAAAAAAGCAGGAGCTAAAAAATTTATTATACACGCAAGAAGAGCTATTTTAAAAAAATTAAGTCCTAAACAAAACTTAACAGTTCCACCTTTAAAATATGATTTTGTTTATAAACTAAAAGAATTTTTAAAAGACGATGAAGTTATAATTAACGGAGGTATTATTGACACTAGTCAGATTAAAGATCACTTAAAACGAGTAGATGGCGTTATGATTGGTAGAGCAATTTATCACTCTCCTTATTTTTTAGCTGATATTGAAAGAGAAATTTTTAATAATGAGAACGTTCCAAGTAGATCAGAAGTTATGGAAAAATTAATACCTTATATTCAAGAAGAAACTAAAAAAGGCATTCAATTAAATCATATCATGAGACATACAGTTGGATTATTTCATGGTCAGAATGGTTCAAGACAGTGGAAACAATATTTATCGAAAAATATGTGCATTAGAGATGCAGATATTAAAAAAGTTGATCATATTATGGATCAAATTAAAAATAATAACGCTACAATTTCTTTAGAAAGATAATTTGGAAACACTTAGCCAAAGTGAAATTTTAACTTTAATTGGTTTCATGATTTTAACTGCTATACCCGTAGGGTTTTTTGCAGGTCTATTTGGAATAGGCGGAGGCTTAATATCTGTTCCTTTTCTCTATTATCTCTTTTCATCATTTGGTGTAGATAAAACTTATGTGATGCATTTAGCAGTTGGGACATCTTTTGCTATCATCATTCCAACTTCGATCGTCTCTGTAATGACACATCATAAATTTAAAGCGGTCGACTTTAATATTGTAAAGAGTTACGGAATGTTTGTTGTTGCCGGTGTTGTTTTTGGAACAATTTTTGCTACAACTCTTAAAACAAAGTCACTAGTTCTTTTTTTTTCTATTGTTGTATTTATTTTGGCTTTTTATTTACTCTACTTAAAAGAAAAAGAAATACACATTGTTCGTAAAATTAAATTAAGTTATAAAATATTTTTTGGTTTTGCGGCAGGCTTTATTTCAGCTCCAATGGGAATAGGTGGAGCAGTAATGAACGTACCTATCTTAAAATTTTTTGGGTATTCAATTAATAATGCCATTGGAAGTGCTGCTGCTATTGGTTTTTTAATTTCTTTATTTGGCACAATTGGTTTTTTAATTTCTGGAAATTATTTAGATGTGAATTTACCTTTAAGTATGGGGTTTTTAAACATACCAGCTTTTTTAATCTTTATTCCTATCACAACACTCATGGCAAGAATTGGAGCTAGAACAGTTCACAAAATGGACAAAAAAAGAATAAGTAAATATTTTGGGATTTTTTTAATTTTCATTGGTTCTAAATTTTTATTTGAATACTTCAAACTGTAATGCAACAAGTCAGTAAAAATTTTCTCAAAGATTCTCATTTTATTACAAATCTAAAACTTTGTAATATAAGATTAATAGATAACTCCAAATTTCCGTGGATTATCTTAATTCCTAAAAGAAAAAACATCACTGACATCTACCAACTTAAAAAAAAAGATCAAAATTTATTGATAGCAGAAATTACTTATGCATCAAAAATTATGAAGAAAACATTTAAAGCCTTCAATCTTAATGTTGAAAAAATTGGCAATGTCGTGTCGCAACTACATATTCATATAATTGCTCGAAAAAAAAATGACAGCTCATGGCCTTTATCGGTATGGGTTGTAAAAAAGGTTGCTTATTCAAAAATACTATTAAATAAAATAATTATTAAATTACAAAAAAAATTTAAAGTTTAATAAATATGCAAATCATTAATGATCAGTCCTGTTTTTGGATAAATGATCTAGAACCAAGAAATAAAATTAAATCTTTATTGAATAACGATATTTGTGATTTTATAATTATAGGCGCAGGTTATACAGGTTTATCCGCCGCAAGAACTCTATCCAAACTAAATCCAGAAAAAAAAATAATTATTGTAGATGCACAGTTAGCAGGAGAAGGGGCGAGCAGTCGAAATTCTGGATATTTAGTAGACACTACTTTAAATGAAGGATTTATATCTACAAAAAATATATCTGCTTATCAAAAAAAAACAAATCTTTATCAAGCGGGAATAGCATCTGTTAAAAAATATATTCAAGAACACCAGGTAGACTGTGATTGGAATGAGTGTGGTAAATATTATGCTTCATCAGATTTAAA
Source organism: Rickettsiales bacterium (assembly GCA_005801485.1). The sequence goes on along the minus strand of SYDM01000058.1, from coordinate 382 downwards.
TGATCTAAAAATCTTAAATAATTTCAGTGAAAATTTAAAAGCTCAAAATATCAAACATCAAATTTTATCAGAAGAAGAATTGAAAAAAAAATTAGGAACTTCCTTTTATAAAACTGGTTTATATACCAATAGTGGTATTTTGCTTCACCCTGGTAAATTAGCAAGATCAATGATTAAGACGTTGCCTAGTAACGTGCATTTGTTTGAAAAGACGCAATTAACAAATTGGGAAGAAAAAAAAGATTTTATTATATGTAAATTTAAAGAATATTCTATTAATTCAAAAAAAATAATTTTTTGTAATAATGGTTTTTTTTCTAGTCTAAATATTAAAAAAAATTATAATTTTCCAATTACTTTAACAGCTAGCACCACACGACCG
>SYDM01000057.1 GCA_005801485.1 Rickettsiales bacterium | reverse complement strand
GCACCAATTCATTACTCTCATAAAATACTAAGATTAATGGCAGAGGATAGAAAAAATGGTTTTTTAAAAGGAATAGAACCTGATTCAAAAAGCCAAGTCACAATGTACTATGAAAATGGTAAACCAAAAAAAGTTATATCGGTTGTAATTTCAACACAACATTCAAAAGATTTAAAACAAGAACAAGTAAAAAATCTTATTTACCCATATATTAAAAAATCAATACCTGAGAATTTATTGAGAGAACTTGATGATAAAGAAGTTTATATTAATCCAACTGGGCAATTTATTATAGGCGGTCCTGATGGAGACACCGGTCTTACTGGAAGAAAGATTATAGTTGATACTTATGGAGGAGCCGCACCTCATGGAGGAGGTGCTTTTTCAGGTAAAGACCCAACGAAAGTTGATAGATCCGCTGCTTATGTTTCAAGATATTTAGCAAAAAATATTGTAGCGGCAGGAATTTCTGATAAGTGTTTAATACAACTTGCTTACGCAATTGGCGTTTCAAAACCTCTTTCTATTTTTGTAAAACTAGGAGAAAAAGAAGAAGAAAAAAATGAAGAGGTAAAAAAAAAAATAGAAAAAAATTTTGATTTATCACCAAGAGGAATTAGAGAATTACTAGGTTTAAATAAATCTATTTACCAAGTCACATCAGCCTACGGACACTTTGGAAGAAAGCCCACGAATAAAGGGGAATTTTCATGGGAAAAAACGGATAAAGCGAGTGTTTTTAAAATGTAAGCTTGAAAAAGCCTTAAATTTTAATTAAATAGAGGAAAATTATATGTTTACAAAATGGGCTTTAGCCCATTTTTTTTTGGAGCAAACTAAAAAGGAAAAAAATGTTAAATAGAGGATTAGATAAAGTTGAATTATTAAGAATAGTAGAAGCTGTAGCGAACGAAAAATCCATAGATAAAGAAATAGTTCTTGAGGCTATGGAAACTGCTATACAAAAAGCTGCTCTAACCAAGTTTGGAATAGATAACGATATTAGAGTTGTTATAGATCGAATAAACGGTGAAATAAAAATTCAAAAAGTTTTAGATATAGTTGAAGAGGTTGAGGACTCAAGTAAACAAATAGATTTAAATGATGCTAAGTCTATAAATAAAAAAAATAAAGATTTAAAAGTAGGTGATCAAATTTTAGAAGATTTGCCACAAATAGATTTTGGAAGAATTGCAGCACAAAGCGCAAAACAAGTTATTAGTTTAAGAGTTAAAGAAGCTGAAAAAAATAGACAATATGAGGATTTTGTAGACAAGCAAGGTCAAATTTTAAGTGGAATTATAAAAAGATTAGAATACGGAAATGTAATTGTAGATCTTGGAAAAGCTGAAGCGATAATAAAGAAAGATGAACTTATCCCTAGAGAAATATTAAAAACAGGTGATCGTGTAAAAGCTTACTGCTATGAAGTTAAAAAAGAACTTAAAGGGCAACAAATATTTTTATCAAGAGCTCACCCTCAGTTTTTAGCTAAGTTATTTTTCCAAGAAGTTCCAGAAATTTATGAAGGAGTTATTGAAATTAAAGCTGTTGCAAGAGATCCTGGTAGTAGGGCAAAAATTTGTGTTTTTTCAAGAGAAAGTTCAATAGATCCAGTTGGAGCCTGCGTTGGAATGAGAGGCAGCCGTGTGCAAAGTATAGTTAATGAATTACATGGTGAAAAAATTGATATTATAAAATGGTCTGAAGATTTACCAACTTTAATTTCAGAGTCTTTATCTCCAGCAGAGATTCAAAAAGTATTAATTGATAAGGACAATAAAAGAATAGACGTAATTTTGACTGAAGAAAATTTAAGCAAGGCTATTGGAAGAAGAGGTCAAAATGTTAGGCTTGCATCAAAACTAACTAATTATGAAATTGATATTTTAACAGATCAAGAAGATTCAGATAGAAGACAAGCTGAATTTAAAGAAAGAACAGAAAATTTAATTAAAAATTTAGAAGTAGACGAAACCTTAGGTCAGCTTTTAGTATCAGAGGGAATACAAAGCATAGAAGAAATAGCACAAATAAGCTTGGAAGAAATTACTAAAATTGATGGTATCGATGAAGCAACTGCTAGCGAGTTAATCAATAGATCAAAAGAAAACTTAATTAAAGAAAAAGAAGAAATCTTAAAAAGATTAAAAGAGTTAGGGATGGAAGATACTCTAGTAAATCTAAAAGGCATTACCCAGGGAATGTTGGTGTTACTAGGTCAAAGAAATATCAAAAAATTAAAAGATTTTGCCGAGCTTTCATCTGATGAATTAATTGGTGGTTTTGATGAAATAAAAGGGAAAAAAGTTAAAATAGAAGGATATTTAGAGGAATTCTCCCTTTCAAGAGAAGAGGCCGATCAATTGATTATGGCTGCAAGAGAGATAGTATTTAAATAAAATATTAATGGACGATCAAAAAAACAAAAAAAAAACTTTAACCATTTCTTCTAATATATCTAAAAAAATAGATATTCTATCGCTTTCTAGTGATGGAAAAAAAACATTTTCTATAGAAAAAAAATCTCCTTTTAGATCTAATAGAGATAATCAATCTATATCGCCAGCGAAATCTCTTAAAACAGTTGAGCCAATTAAAAAAAATATAGTTAGAAATTTTATAGAACAGCAGGCAACCAAAAATTTTATTAAAAATGAAGAGAAGGGCCCATTCAAAGATAAATTAAAAATTAAAGACCCATTGTCTTCCAAAAGAGAATTTAAACTCACAGTTTCTAGGGCAATGAATGTTGAAGAAGTAGAAATTAAACAGAGAAGTCTAGCATCAGTAAAAAGAGCAAGAATGAAAGAAAAAAAACTAGAGAATCCTGATGAAAAAAAAGAAGCAGCAAAAGTAATTAGAAACGTTAATATTCCTGAACAAATTACTATTCAAGAACTTTCAAACAGAATGGCTGAAAGATCAGCTGATATAATTAAATTTTTATTTAATATGAAAGTTGTAGCAACAATAAATCATATTATTGATAAAGATACTGCAGAATATATTGTAAAAGAGTTTGGACACAAACCAATCATAGAAACAGCACCCGGTTTAGAAATAAATAAAAAGAAAACTAAGCTTGATGGAAACATTCAAAAAAGACCTCCAGTAGTTACAATAATGGGCCACGTAGATCATGGCAAAACATCTCTTCTTGATGCACTAAGGAACACCAATGTAGTGTCTGGTGAGCATGGTGGAATTACCCAGCATATAGGAGCCTATCAAGTTAAAACTGAAAAAAATGAAATCATAACCTTTATTGACACACCAGGTCATGCTGCGTTTACTGAGATGAGAGCACGAGGTTCAAAAATAACTGATATTGTAGTTTTAGTTGTAGCGGCTAACGACGGAATCATGCCCCAAACAGTTGAAGCAATACAGCACGCTAAGTTAGCAAAAGTACCAATTATTGTAGCAATCAATAAATGTGATTTACCAGATAAAAATATTACTAAAATTAAAAATGATTTAATGAAATACGAATTAATTGCCGAAGATTTAAGTGGAGAAACTTTATTTGTTGAAGTTTCAGCGATAAAAAAAATAAATTTAGATAAACTAAAAGAAAGTATTTTATTGCAATCTGAAATATTAGACCTTTCAGCTTCATATAGCGGTCCAGCCACAGGAGTGGTGATAGAATCTAAAATAGATAAAGGAAAAGGTCCTGTTTCAACTGTTTTAATAACGAATGGTGTATTAAAAAAAGCCGATTATTTTTACTGCGGAAGCACTTATGGAAAAATTAGAGCCATGATTGATCATGATGGAAAAATTATAGAAGAAGCCTTTCCTTCAATGCCAGTTGAAATTCTTGGTATTAACGAGTCAGTATTTGCTGGATCTGAATTTGCAGTAACAGAAAATGAGGACAAAGCAAAAGAAATTGCAGAATTTAAAAAAAATGGGACTGAGTCAAAAACTAGTATTATTAAGGATAAAAAATCAATATTTGAAAATCAAAATAATAAGCAAGAGTTAAATATTATTATTAAATCAGACGTACAAGGCTCAAGCGAAGCATTAAAAAATGCTATTAATAAAATTGAACATCCAGAAGTTAAAGCTAATATTATTTTATCTGATATAGGCATGATCAATGAGTCAGATGTCTCTTTGGCAAAAGCTTCAAATGCACTTTTGATTGGTTTTAATGTTAAACCAAATAATCAAGCTAAAAAATTAGCAGAACAGCAAAAAATAGAGATAAAATTTTTTAATATTATTTATGAAATATTAGAATTAATTGAAAAAGGACTGTCAGGTTTATTGGAACCTGAAATAAAAGAAAAAGTAATTGGTTCTGCAGAAATTCTTAAAGTTTTTAAAGTTTCCAATACAGGAAAAGTTGCTGGATCAAAAGTTGTAGATGGTGAAATAAAAAATAAATGTAGAGCTAGATTAATCAGAGATGGGGTTGTTGTTTATGATGGAGAAATCTCAAGTATTTTTAGAGAAAAGAACGCTGTTAAAGAAGTAAAAAATGGATTTGAATGTGGAATTAGTTTTAAAGATTTTATAGATTTTAAAGAAAGAGACATCATAGAGGCATACCAGTCGGAAAAAATAAATAGGCAAATTTGAAATGGCTAGAAATAAATCTGAACCTGTATATTCTCAAAGACAATTGCGGATAGGAGAGTTGATCAAGCAAAATCTTGGGGAAATTTTTATAAGAAATGAAGCAAAGATTTTGGCTTTGAATACTAGTGTAATAACAGTAACTGAAGTAAAGATGTCGCCAGATTTAAAATCTGCAAGAGTATACGTGATACCGCTTGGAGGCATTGAAACAAAAAAAACAGTAAGTATCTTGACTGAGTTCTCACATCTTGTTAGAAGAGCGTTGTCAAAAAAACTTGACATAAAGTTTCTTCCTAAAATCGCATTTGTAGAAGATAATTCTTTCGAATATGCTGAAAAGATAGAAAGATTAATTAATATAAATAATAGAAATGAAAAACAAAAAAACAGAAATAATTAATTCATTAGCTATTCACGCTAAAGACGTAGGTTCTGCTGAAGTGCAAGTGGGTATATTAACTAATAAAATAGAAAAATTATCAGAACACTTTAAAAGATTTAAGAAAGATAAACACTCTACAATGGGATTAACAAAATCAGTTAATCGAAGAAAAAAACTATTAGCTTATTTGAAGAAAAAAAATCCCGATTCATACAATAAAGTAATTAAACAATTAAATTTAAGGAAATAATGTTCAAAATATATAAAGAAGAAATAGAAATTAATGGAAAAAAAATAATTTTAGAAACTGGTAAGATCGCAAGACAAGCAGATGGAGCGATCATAGCCACTTGTGGAGAAACAGTAGTTATTGCAACTGTAGTTGGTGCAAAAAAGTTAAGTGATGGTCAAGACTATTTTCCACTTTCAGTAAATTACCAAGAAAAGTACTATGCGGCTGGAAAAATTCCAGGTGGATATTTTAAAAGAGAAGCAAGACCAACAGAAGCTGAGACTTTAATTTCTCGATTAATAGACAGACCTATACGACCTTTATTTCCTTCTAGTTTTATGAATGAAGTACAGTTGTTATCAACTGTTCTTTCTTTTGATGGAGAAAATCAACCAGACATATTATCAATTATCGCTTCATCCGCTGCTCTTGCAATCTCAGGTCTACCATTTGATGGACCTATTGCAGCAAGTAGAGTTGGCTTTAGAGATGGAAAATATTTATTAAACCCAACACCGAAAGAATTAGAGGAATCTTTTTTAGATTTAGTTGTTGCTGGGACGAAAGATGCAGTTTTAATGGTAGAGTCAGAAGCTTCAGGTTTAACTGAAAAAGAAATGTTAGGTGCTGTTAAGTTTGGACACGAAAATTTTGTACCCATCATCGAAGCTATAGAAAAATTGGCAAAAAAAGCCGGCAAACCTAAATGGGAATTAGAAACCAAAGATCATTCAGCTGTAAAAGCAAAAATAGTGAAAGCTTTCGAAACTGATTTGCGAAAAGCATTTAAAGAAGTAGATAAAAAGAAAAGATCAACAGCAATTTCAGAGATAGATACAAAATGTAAAGAAATGTT
>SYDM01000056.1 GCA_005801485.1 Rickettsiales bacterium | reverse complement strand
ATGAAAATGCAACACCAATTGTAGTTATATTTTTTTTTATTTTTAAAAACTTATTTAAAAATCTATCATAATAACCTTTGCCGTAGCCCAATCGATAATTATTATTATCAAAAGCTAAAAGCGGAACTAACATAAAGTTAGGAACAAGTTTTTTATCTTGTATGCTTGGCTCTAGCATTCCAAACTGATTTACCTTCAGCGGATCTAAATATTTCCACTCCACAAAATTCATTTGATTATTGAGTTTCGTTACAGGAAGTACAGTCTTTATTTTCGTTTTTTTTATTAATTTAAAAAGACTTAGTACATTAACCTCATAATTCGATGGATAATATAATGAAAGAATATTTTTACTATTTTGCTTCTTTTTTTTTAAAAGTACTAGTAAAGGATGGAAAAACTGAGAAGTGATTTCAAAATATTGTTTTTTTCTATTATTGAATGCTTTTTTTCTAATCGCAATTTTTTCTTGCATTACTGAAGCTCAGACTTCGATTCAGCTTTGTCAATTATATCCTGCAAAGATTTTGTAGTTTTGTCTAAAATAGATTCATACAAAGAATTACTTTCTTCTACCGTGGCTTTAAACTTATCAATTTCATTATTTAAATTATTTATTTCTGAATCTTTATTGTCTTTATATTTTATTGCTAAGGACTTCATTTCTAAAAACTTTTTAGATATATCATTTAATCTATTTTTCTGAAGATCTACTTTTTGTTTTAAATTAAAATAATCATCTAAAATTTTTATTGTAGTAACTAAAAATAATTTATTTTCTCCAATATTTCCAAGTTCATCTTTAAGTTTAGTGTATTTTTTGTCTAAAAAACTTACAAGTTTTTTCAAAGACTCTTCTTGCCCGTCATCACAAGAAAGTAAATAATCTTTATTATTAAAATTGATATTTACATTTGCCATTTGTCTATTTCTTCAACTAATTGTTCGGTTTCCTGATTTAGTTCGTCAATTTCTTTACTGAATGTTTCTTGCAAATGGGATTTTTTGCTCAGTTCTTGTTCTAAGCTTGCAATTTTATTTTTTAAATATTTATGTTCTCTTAAAAGTTCGCTATGTTTTTTTTCAAGTTCATTTTTTTGATTTAAAAAGTAATCTCTCTCTATTTTCAGATTGTCTGAGTTAATGGAAAAATGTGAATAACTCTCTGAAAGATTGCTTATTTTTTCAATAAGTTGGTTTAAATTTTTTTCTTTATTTCCTAAATTATTCATTTAAATCATATTAATAATTCATAAAATTAAATCTACAAAGGTTTTATAATTTTGACTACAAATTTAAATCTATTAGCTAATGCAATAAGGTTTTTATCTATTGACGCTGTGCAAAAAGCTAATTCTGGTCATCCTGGCATGCCTATGGGTATGGCCGATGTTGCGACTGTACTATTTAAGCACTACTTAAAATTTAATCCTGAAAATCCAAGTTGGATCAATAGAGATAGATTTATTTTATCTGCGGGTCATGGCTCGATGCTACTATATTCCCTTCTCTATTTAACGGGTTATAAAAATTTTTCTATTGATGATCTTAAAAACTTCAGACAATTTAAATCCATATGTGCTGGTCACCCAGAATATAAAAAAAATTCTGGTATTGAAACGACAACAGGACCTTTAGGTCAGGGTCTTGGAAACTCTGTAGGTTTAGCTATTGGAGAAGAAATATTTAGAAAAAAATTTGGAGCAAATATTATTAATCATAAAACCTACGTAATTACTAGCGATGGTGATTTGATGGAAGGTGTTAGTCATGAAGTAATGAGTTTGGCTGGGCATTTAAAATTGAAAAATCTTATAGTCTTTTTTGATAATAATAAAGTTTCAATAGATGGCTCAACTTCGTTAAGTGTTTCAGATGATTATAAAAAAAGATTTGAGTCTTATGGTTGGAACTTTATTGAAGTAAACGGACATAATCATAGTGAAATTTCGAATGCCATAAAAAAAACTTTTAAATCTAACAAACCTAATATTATTTCTTGTAAAACTATAATTGGATTTGGATCACCTAATAAATCTGGAAAAGCTTCATCACATGGATCTCCTTTGGGAGATGAAGAAATTGCACTAGTTAGAAAAAAATTAAAATGGAATTCTAAGCCTTTTGAAATACCAGAAGATATATTAAATGCTTGGCGAAATATAGGAAAAAAAGGAACGGCTTTAGAAAAAAAATGGTTAGACGCTTTAAATAAAAAAAATTATAAAATTAAAAAAGAATTAGAAGAAATTTTAAATAATAAAAATTTAAAGAGTTTAGATCAACTTATAGACTCTGAAAAAGAAAAATACTTTAAAGAAAAACCAGCAATAGCAACAAGAGAGTGCTCATCAATAGTAATAGAAAGTATTTCAACTTTGCTTCCAGAGTTAATTGGTGGTTCAGCTGATTTAAGCGGCTCTAACAATACAAAAACTAAAAATTCAAAAATAATTTCTTCTAAAGATTTTAACGGAAATTATATTCATTATGGAGTTAGAGAACATGGTATGGCTGCTACAATGAATGGTTTAGCTTTATATGGTGGATTAATTCCATTTGGTGGAACTTTTTTGATATTTTCTGATTATTGCAAACCATCAATAAGATTATCTGCTTTAATGGGATTAAAAGTGATTTATATTTTTTCTCACGATTCTATTGGTTTAGGAGAAGATGGGCCTACTCACCAACCAATTGAACAGCTTGCAGGACTAAGAGCTATTCCAAATTTAAATGTTTTTAGACCAGCAGATATTAATGAAACTTTAGAGTGCTGGCATATTGCCCTGAAAAGTAAAAAAACTCCGAGTGCAATTATATTATCAAGGCAAAAATTACCTTACATCAATCCTTTTTTTACAAAAGAAAATAAATGTGAATTAGGAGCTTATGTCGTTAATAAAACATCACAAAATTATGCAGTTAATTTAATTGCTTCTGGCTCGGAAGTTGAAATTGCATTAGAGGCACAAAAGAAATTAAAAAAAATAAACATAGATTCAAAAGTTATTTCTATGCCTTGTCAGGAATTATTCGATCAACAAAATAATACATTTAAAAATGAGATTATTGATAAGAACATTCCAGTTATTACTATTGAAGCAAGTAGTATCTGTAGTTGGGAAAAATATTCTAATCATAATATGGGTATTAAAACTTTTGGGGAAAGCGCCCCTTATAAAGAAGTTTATAGTCATTTTAACCTTACAAGTGCTAAAATAGTTGAACTTGCTGAAAAGATTATCAAACAATAATTTTTAAGAAAACAATGCCAGGAATAAAATACTTTCCTCAAGATCTGAACCTTGAAAATAAAATAACTATTTTAAGAGTTGATTTAAATGTTCCTATTCTAGAAAAAAAAATTCAGGATTTCACAAGAATTGATTTAACTTTGCCTTTTTTAAAAAAATTAATTAAAAAAAAATCAAAAATAATTCTACTAAGTCATTTGGGAAGACCAAAAGGAAAGAGGGATCCTAGTTTATCTTTATTGCCTGTCTATAATTATCTAAAAGAAAAAATAAATACTAATGTGTATTTCTATACAGGTGAAATTAATGACGAGCTTAAATCTAAGTGTTTATATCTTAAAAATAGCGAAATACTTTTAATTGAAAACATTCGTTTTTTTAAAGAAGAAACAGACAATGATGAAAATTTTTCTAAAAAAATTGCTGAATTAGGTGATGTATTTATTAATGATGCTTTTTCTTGTTCGCATCGAAAACATGCATCTATTTATGGAATTACTAAGTTCATTAAAGATGCTTACGCAGGGCCTTTGTTACAAGAAGAAATAGCTGCAATCAACTCAGTAGTTAAAAATAAAAAAAAACCTGTAACTTGTATTATTGGAGGATCAAAAATTTCAACTAAAATAACTGTTATTTCCAACTTAATTAAGAGTGCTAATAATATTGTAATTGTTGGAGCTATGGCAAACAATTTTTTAACATACAATAATTATGAAATTGGTAAATCTTTGATTGAAAAAAACTCTTCTGGATCAATAAAAAATATTTTATATGAAGCTGGTAAAAATAAATGTAAAATTATAATTCCTAAAGATTGTTTGGTCTCAAAAAATTTTGAAGGAAGTGGAATTACAAAAAATGTAAGATCTGTTGAAAAAGATGATATTATATTAGACATTGGACCTAAAACTTTAAAAATTATTGAAAAAATAATAGATCATTCCAATACTGTCATGTGGAATGGCCCAGCAGGCTATTTTGAAAATAAAAATTTTGCTATTGGCACAAATTTTATAGCGAAAAAAATTTCTGAAAATACTAAAAAAAAATCTCTGATATCAATTCTTGGAGGTGGGGACACGGTTTCAGCTGTAAATAATAGTGGTCTTAAATTATCTTTTACTCACTTATCAACAGCAGGTGGAGCATTTCTAGAATTTCTTGAGGGAAAAGACTTGCCTGGTCTTAGTGTTTTAAAATAAATATTTATTTATGAGTTTAGAAGAAATAGCTAAAAAAATATGTGCTAGGGGCAAAGGTATTTTAGCTGCAGATGAAAGTACTGGCACTATGGATAATAGATTAAAAAGTGTTGGCGTTCAGTCTTCTGAAAAAAATAGATTACAATTTAGAGAAATTCTTTTTACTTCTAAAGCTATGACAAATTATATTGGTGGGGTTATTTTATTTGACGAAACTATTAGACAAAAAACAATCACAGGAATTTCAGTTCCAACATTGCTGGAAAAACATAACTCTGTAGTTGGAATTAAAGTAGATAAAGGAGCTAAACAATTAGCTGGTTCACCTGAAGAAACTGTAACTGAAGGTTTGGATGGTTTAAGAGAAAGATTAAATCAGTACTATAAGCTTGGTGCGAGATTTACAAAATGGAGGGCAGTTTATAATATCCGAGGCAAGTATCCTTCTATTCAAAGTATAAAATCAAATGCACATGCTTTGGCGAGATACGCTGCGATGGTACAAGAAGCAAACATGTTACCAATTGTTGAACCAGAGGTTTTAATGGATGGCGATCATGATATTAATGTCTGTTACAAAGTAACGACTGATGTTTTAAATGAATGCTATAATCAGTTAGCTATTCAAAAAGTATCTTTAAAAGGCACAGTCTTAAAACCTAACATGATTTTACCAGGAACTAAAAGTTTAAAAAAAGCAACATCAGAGGAAATAGCAAAAAAAACACTAGATTGTTTAAAAAAAAATGTTCCAAGTGAAGTACCGAGTATTGCGTTTTTATCTGGCGGTCAATCTGAACAAGAAGCTTCAAAAAATTTAGATGCGATTAATAAAATAAATGACACTAATTTTTTATTGACCTTCTCTTATGGTAGAGCTTTACAGCAAAGCGCTTTAAAAACGTGGTCAAAAGAAATGAATAATACAAAAGCAATTCATGATGTTTTTAATCACAGGGCAAAAATGAACAGTTTGGCTTCTAAAGGTGAATGGTCCCAATCTCTAGAAATTTGAAGCGTTTTATCTATTTAATATCACCAAATAAAATTTATCCAAACTTTTATATTGAGCTAGCTAAAATTTTAGCATCAAAAAAAGTTTCATTTTTTCAACTAAGACTAAAGAATCAATTACCAAATAAGATTATTAAAATTGCAAAAAAAATAAGAAAAATTACTCAAAAATATAAAGTAAAATTAATCATTAATGACAATTCTGAAATAGCTAAAAAAATAAACGCAGATGGATGT
>SYDM01000055.1 GCA_005801485.1 Rickettsiales bacterium | reverse complement strand
GGAATAATTATGGCTTATAACGTTTGGTTTGTAATTTGGCCAAATCAAAAAAAAGCTTTAGGGATGGTTGATTGTCAACCTGAGGAAAAAGCTAAATCTGCAAGAACTGCAATGTTGTTTTCAAGAACTAATGCTTTGCTATCTTTGCCTATGCTGCTTTCGATGGTAGCTGCTCAAAATCTTTACTAAATAATTAAATATTTTCTTCTTTAAGCAAAGTTTTTTGTGTAACTTTAAAATAATTTAGTGCTGGGCTAGCTATAAATATTGAAGAATAAGTTCCAATAATAATACCTAAAATCATTGCAAATGAAAAACCCCTTAAAATTTCACCACCAAAAACAAATATAGAAACGACCGCTAAAAGAGTAGTACCAGACGTAATTATCGTTCTTGAAAAAGTTTCATTTATTGAAATATTAGCTATTTCATTTGTATTCATTTTTGAATATTTTAACAAATTTTCTCTTATACGATCATAAATAACTACAGTATCGTTAATAGAGTAACCAACTATTGTTAAAACTGCTGCGATAATAGAAAGATTCACTTCTAAAGACATTATAGAAAATATTCCAAGAGTAATAATAACATCGTGAATTAATGCTATTATAGAGCCAAGGCTAAATTGCCATTCAAATCTTATCCATAAATAAAAAAAAATGCCTGCAAAGGACAAAACTATTGCGATTATCCCTTGTTTAAGCAGATCATCACTTACTTTAGGACCAACGCTCTCCACTCTTCTGAAATTTACCTCAGAACCTATTTTTTTTGAAATATTTTTTTTAAGCTCAAAAATAAATTTTTCAATTTCCTCAGAATTTTTTTCAAATTTTATTAAAAAATCATTCTCTTTACCAAACTGTTTGACATTTACTTCGCCCAGTTTATTACCGTCGAAAAATTCTCTAATTTGTTGAATTTTAATATTTTTATCTGACACTCTAATTTCTATTAAAGTTCCGCCATTAAAATCTACGCCATAATTAAGTCCTTTGAAAAATATAAAAAAAAGACTAACAATCATTGCTATAAATGAACAAATAATTGCTGTTTTAAAAAATTTAGAATAGTTGATTAAATTATTCATTATAAATTAAAATATTTCCCCTGTTTATCCTTCAAAACAACAACTGAAGTTAAGTGTCTGGCAATAAAATAAGCAGAAAAAAGAGTAGTTATAATTCCAACGCCTAAAGTAATTGCAAAACCTTTTACTGGACCTGAGCCAAAAATAAATAACATAATTGTTGCTATTAAAGTTGTTAGATTTGCGTCAATTACTGTAATTTTAGCTTTATTATAACCAACATCAAAAGCATGGATTATAGATTTCTCGGTTTTTAATTCCTCTTTTATTCTCTCATAAATTAAAACATTTGAGTCAACTGCCATACCAACTGTTAAAATAATTCCAGCTATTCCAGGAAGTGTTAAAGTGGCCTCTATTGCTGTTAGAAAACCCATTAATAAAATTAAATTTGAAATAAGCGCAATATTAGAAATGAAGCCAAAAATTTTATATTTATAAAGCATATACAAAACAACTAGGACAAAACCAATTATAAATGAAAAAATACCTGCATCAATAGAGTCCTTTCCAAGATCTGGTCCTACTGTTCTCTCTTCAACAATTTTAATTGGTGTCGGCAAAGCACCTGATCTTAGCAATAAAGCTAAATCGGTAGCTTCTTGAAAAGAAAAACCACCTGAAATAGTACCTGATCCAGCAGTAATTGCTTCTCGAATTTGTGGAGCACTTATTACAATATTATCCAGTATTATTGCTAATCTTCTTCCCACATTTTCAGTGCTAATTTTGCCAAATTTTTGAGCTCCTAATCTATCAAGAGTAAAAATAACTATTGGTTGATTAGATTGATTGTCAAATTTAGGTTGTGCATCAACCAAATTATCACCGCTTATAACTACTCTTTTATTTATTATAAGTTCCTCGTTGGTATCTGCTAAAATAAGTTTTTCTGATCCAAATTCATCATCACTTGAAACCAATCTAAAAGATAGTTGAGCCGTTTTACCAAGTAATTCTTTTACTCTCTCGGGATTGTCTATGCCTGGAAGTTCTACTAATATTTGTTTATCACCTCTTTGTAATATAGTTGGCTCATTAGTTCCTATATCGTCAATTCGTCTTCTAATTATCTCAATTGATTGTTTCAAAGCAGCATTATTAAGACTCACTTGACCGTAATTAGAAAATTTAATTATAGCTTTATTTTGATCAAAATTTAAATCAAGTTCAAAATTATTATATTCAGATATAAAATTATTAATTAAATTTTCTTTATTTTTTAAAAAAAAAAAATTTTTTAATTTTGATTGTTGTTCCTGATTAATTAAAAAAGAAATACTTTCTTTAGATATCAAGAAATCTTGAAATGATATTTCATTTTCACTTAATAATTTTTTAATTGGAATAACTTTACTTTGTAATTTTTGATTTATTAATGGCGAGGTATCTATTTCAAGTAAAATATAAGATCCACCTTGTAAATCAAGTCCTAAATTAAGCTTTTTGTTAATCCAATTATTATTTTTGAAATTTAGAAAAGAAAAAAAAATAGCAATTAAAAGAATAAAATATATTAGAAAAACTTTTTTTTTTGTAAAATTAAGCACAAAAAATATTAATTAGATAAATTCTTTTTTAGTAAACTTGTGACGGTGGATTTTATAATTTGTACTTTAACATTATCGCCTAATATAACTTCAATCCTATCATCATCCATTACTCTATCAACTGTTCCTATGATTCCCCCAGAAGTAATTACTTCATCTCCGCGTTTAAGTGATGCTACCATCGATAAATGATCTTTAGCTCTTTTTTGCTGAGGTCTAATTAAAAAAAAGTAAAAAATTACAAAGATTAATATTAAAGGTATAAATTGAACTATTCCTTGTCCGTTCATAATTTAAAGGTAATTATAATATATAAGTTATTATAACAAGAAATTAATTAGTAAATACTAAATTTTATCTAAATTATTCATATATTTTTTAAGAACATTTGGAATTGAAACTGATCCATCGGCATTCTGATAATTCTCGATTAAAGATATCATTAGTCTTCCCACGGCCAAAGCGGAGCCATTTAATGTACCTACAAAATCTGTTTCTTGAGATGATTTAAATTTAGCATTCATCCTTCTCGCTTGAAAAGATCCGCATGAAGAACAGCTTGATATTTCTCTATATTTATTTTCTGATGGTATCCAAACTTCTAAATCAAAAGTTTTTTCAGCGCTAAAACCCATATCACCTGAACTTAATAAAACAACTTGATATGGAATTTCTAATAATTTTAAT
>SYDM01000005.1 GCA_005801485.1 Rickettsiales bacterium | reverse complement strand
GTGAACACACTGAACAAGAACAAGTTCAAATAGTTCAGGATTTAATTGCTAAAGGTGTAGACGGAATAGCGGTAGCATCATCTAACGCAGCGGCTATGGCTAAAATATTAAAAGGTACTAAAATTCCAGTAGTTACTTGGGACTCTGATCTTTTAACTGCAGATGCAGGTTTAAGAAGTGCCTATGTTGGCACCAAAAACTATGACATCGGAGTAAACCTAGCAAAAATCGTTATGGAGATAAAACCTAAAGGTGGAGAAATTTGTATCCAATCAGGCGGAGCTTCAGCGGCAAACCACAATGAAAGAATGTCTGGTATTAGAGATACAATTGCGGGACGTAAAGACGCTGGAAAATATCCAAGCGCAGCATTAAATGGTGAAAAGGGATGGAAAGAAGCTGCTGGGTGTCCACTTTACACTAACGATGACTTCCCACTTTCTGTACAACAAATGGAAGACATTTTTGCAAAACATCCAAATCTAACTGCGTTTGTTCCAACTGGTGGTTTTCCTCAGTTCGCTTCAAAAGCATTTAGAGATGTTGCTACAAAACATAAAGATAGAATAAGTTCTCAAAAAACAGCGGTAGTAATTGCTGATACCTTACCAATGCAAATGGAAGATTTAGCAGCTGGTAGAACGCATGGACAAGTAGGCCAACAACCTTTCATGATGGGTTACAAATCTATGTTTGTTTTAAAAGATATCATTGATAAAAAACCATTGAAGTTTAATAATGATTCTTTAAAAGCAATCTACACAGGACTTGATGTTTGTACGCCAAAAAACATTAAAACTTGTATTGCAGGTTAATTAATTAATTTCAAAGCCCAACTTAAAGTTGGGCTTTGTATTAAAATTTTAGAAAAATTTAAATTTTACTTAATGGATAATAAGTACACTCCTAATCTATCCGAACAATTTAAAGACAAAATTATTATTGTGACAGGCAGTACTCAAGGAAGTGGTGCTGAGACAGCAAAACTCTTAGCTGGCCGAGGCGCTAAAGGAATAGCTATTTGTGGAAGAAATGAGCAAAAAGGAAATAAAATTAAAGATGAAATTAAAAAAATTGGTTCAGAGTGCGTTTATATAAAAGCTGACTTAGAAAATCTTTCTGATTGTAAAAGAATTGTTGCTGAAACGGATAAGAAATTTAAAACTGTAGATAGCTTTATTAATGTAGCTGCATTTACTGAAAGAGGAACAATTTTAAGTACTACAGAAGAAAATTACGATAAAAATTTTAACATAAATGTAAAAGCTCCTCTTTTTATGATGCAAGACGTCATAAAGATAATGATAAGAGATAAAAAAAAGGGAACGATCGCACATGTTTTATCTATGGCTGCTTATAGTGGTATGCCTTTTTTAACTGCATATAGCTCTTCAAAAGCTGCTTTAGCAATAATGATTAAGAATGTGGCAAACTCAGTATCTGGTCATCAAATAAGAATAAATGGTGTAAATTTAGGATGGACTGATACACCAGCAGAAACAGTTATACAAAAAAAATTTCATAATGCAGACGATGATTGGTTAAAAAAAAAAGAAGCTGAAGTTCCTTTTAAAAGATTAAATAAGCCATTGGACGTTGCAAGAATTTTAGCTTTTTTATGCTCAGACGAGTCTGGTATTATGACAGGAAGTATTGTTGACTTTGATCAAACAGTGGCTGGATGGCATTCATACTCAGCCTACGATACTAAAATATTAGATAATAGTATTTTAGGTGAATAAAAATTCAAAAAATTTTTTAGTTAATGAAAATTATTGATTCACACCAACACTTTTGGGATCCTATTAGAGACGATTATTTTTGGATGCCTAAGAATGATAAAATCCTTACAAAAAAATATGGTGTAGAAGATTTAATTAAAGAGTCAAAAACAATTGAATTATATAAAACAGTTTTAGTGCAAGCGGCCGCTACAAATGCTGAAACAGAGTATATGCTTAATATTGCTGATCACTCAAATTTAGTAGCCGGAGTTGTAGGTTGGATAAACTTTGAAGATACTGATCAATTAAAACAATTAAAAATATTTGCAAAACATCAAAAATTTGTTGGCGTAAGACCAATGATACAAGATATTCCTGATGCAAACTGGGTGTTAAATAAAAATTTTGATATTTTTTTTAAAACCTTAATAAACTTAGATTTGTGTTTTGATGCCTTGGGTTTTCCAATCCATCTTGATAATTTTTATTTGATTGCCTCTAAATATCCTTCCTTACGTTTTGTAATTGATCACTTAATGAAACCAAAAATATGTAAAAATAATAAAGATGATTTTCATAACTGGAAAATTGGAATGAATAAATTATCTAAGTTAGATAATGTTTATTGTAAGTTTTCTGGAATGGTTACTGAGGCTTGTGAAAATTGGAACGAAAAAGATTTAAAACCTTATACAGATGAAATTTTAGACGCATTCACTGATCAAAAAATACTTTGGGGTTCTGATTGGCCTGTTTGTAAATTAAGAACTGATTACATTGGTTGGTTCAATGCCGCAAGAAACCTAACTAATAAATTGAGTTTAACCCAAAAACAAAATATATTTTATAATAATGCTATAAAGTTTTATAAATTAAAAATTTAATTTATGAAAAAAAATAAAATTAAAAATACTGGTTTAGAAATAAGTGAAATAAGCTTTGGTACTTCAGGTTTGGGAAGTATGCCGGATACTTATGGATATGAAGTTTCTGAAAATCGAGCTCAAGAAACTCTAAAAAGATTTTTCAAAGGCCCAGTTAACATGCTTGATACATCAAGAAATTATGCACTTGGTGAAAGTGAAAAAAGAATTGGTAGAGCTATAAAAGCAAATGGGGGTTGGCCAAAAAAATTTCTTTTATCTACAAAATTAGATAGAAATACAGAAACTTTACAATTTGATAAACATCGAGCAAGAAAATCGCTAGAAGAAAGTTTAAAAACTTTAGATGTCGACTCTGTAGATATTTTATTTTTACATGACCCTGAATACGCAAAAGATATTTCTGAGGTCACTAAAAAAGGTGGGGCTATGGATGAACTATTTAAAATTAAGCAAGAAGGATTGGCTAAAGCTGTAGGACTAGCAATGGGTAAAATCAATATCATGTTTCCTTTATTAAAGAATTGGGACTTTGATGTCCTGATAAGTCACAATAGATACACTTTACTAAACAGAGAAGCAGATAAAATGTTTGATTATGCCTATGGTAAGAACATTACAATTTTTAATGCTGCACCTTACGCAGGTGGAGTTTTAGCAAAAGGTCCGAGTAATTTTAAAAAAATTACTTATCAAGATGTAACGGAAGAAATGTTAATGCCTGTAAGAGAAATTGAAAAAGTTTGTAAAAAGTATAAAGTTGATATGGGAGCAGCTGCACTTCAGTTTTCATTAAGAGACAAAAGAATATCTTCTACAATATGTGGTGTAACAAGTGTTGATAGTATAGAAAAAAATCTAGCTTGGGCTGCAGCTAAAATTTCATCTGAATTTTGGGATGAAGTTCTAAACCTTCCTTTTTCAAGTGATGATCCAGAAGCGAATAGAGTTTGGACGCCTGGATAAAAATTAACTATAATTAAATTTTAATCTAT
>SYDM01000054.1 GCA_005801485.1 Rickettsiales bacterium | reverse complement strand
TCTATTCCAAGGAATGTAATATTTTTTTTCATTAATTTATGAACTCAATATAAGAATAGTATAAAATAAAATTCTTAAAAATATAAATTAATAATGAAAAAAATTGTAATTGGAGTTCGAGGTAGCAAACTTTCATTAGCTTATGCGGCTAAAGTGAAAAAACTTATATTAGATAAAGAAGCAAGCTTATCCGATGATTTAATCAAAGTTGAAACTATTAAAACTTCAGGAGATATCTTTCATGATAAAAAACTATCAGAAATAGGAGGAAAAAATTTATTTTGTAAAGAGATTGAGGAAAATCTTTTAGAAAAAAAAATAGATATAGCGGTTCACTCTTTAAAAGATATGGCCTCAGAAGAAATAGAGTCGCTTACTATTGCTGCCTATCTGGAGAGAAACGATCCAAGAGATGCATTTATTAGTCTCAAATTTAAAAATATTCATGAACTAAAAAGTGGCATAATAGGATCAAGTTCTAGAAGGAGAGACCTGCAATTAAAAAAGTTAAATAAAGAAACAAAAGTTAAAAATATTAGAGGGAACGTTGATACTAGAATTCAAAAACTTAAAGATGGTTTGTATGATGGAATAGTACTTGCTCTTGCTGGAATTAAAACTTTAAAATTAGAAGAACACGTTAAACAAATATTTTCTCAAGATGAAATGTTACCAGCCGTAGGGCAAGGTGTTATTGCTGTTCAATGTCGAAAGGAAGATACTTTTATAAATAATTTACTTAAAAAAATTGATCATAAAACTACCAGACTATGTGCTTTGGCAGAAAGAAATTTTCTTAAAACGATTGGTGGTGATTGTGACACTGCTGTTGGCGGACTAGCCATGATTAAAAATAAAGAATTAGTTTTATCAACTCAACTTTTTTCAGATAACGGGAATTTCTTTTTTACTCATCAAATGAAGGGCAAAGAAGATGATGCCGTAAATATTGGCAAAATAACTGGCGAAAAAATTTTAAATTTAGCTGGCCATCACTTTACAAAAAATAAATGAATATTTTAATTACAAGACCATTAATAGATGCTGAGGACTTAATGGAAAAGCTTTTCACACTTGGCCATAGAATTATTCATTTACCAACTTTAAAAATTTTACCTTCAAACATAGATCCTATTAATCCAAATGAGTTTGATGCTTTTATTTTTACAAGCGCTAACGCTATAAGAAATCTTAAATTAAATTCTACTAATAAAAATCTGCATTGTTTTTGTGTTGGATCATTAACAGAAAAAATTGCAAGACAAGCCGGTTTTAAAAATACCTCTTCAGCTGGCGGTACGGTGAATGCATTAAAAAATTTAATTATGATCTCTGATAAAATAAATATAAATTCAGTACTTGCCTATTTTTGTGGGGATTATATTGCTTATAATTTAGATTCTGAGTTGAAAAAAGAAGGAATAAAAGTAAAAAAAATAATTAATTACCACTCCGAACTCATTCTTGATTTAAATAATGAGAATAAAAAATTAATTGAACTTTATCCCCCAGATCTCATTTATATTTACTCATCTAGAAGCGCTGAAAGTTTTGTTGCTATTGTTAAAAATTATTCGCTAGGTCCATTAATGACACAATCCACTGTTATGTGTATAAGTGAAAAAGTTGCAAGTATTTTTAAATCTCAAGGTTGGAAAAAAATTGAAATTTTTACACCTGGAGACGAAATGATAAAATTAAAAAACTAAAATTAATGAATTCTCTCCTTATTTTATTTAATCAAATTGTAGAATTGTATATTTGGATTTTAATTATAAACGCAGTTGCAAGTTGGTTAGTTGCCTTCAACGTTATCAACACAAGTAATCGCTTTGTTTATTTGATTTTAGAGACAACTTACAGATTAACAGATCCTGCTTTAAGATTTATAAGAAGGTATACTCCAAACTTAGGATCTGTAGATATTTCTCCAGTAATACTTATTCTTGGTTTAATTTTTTTAAGAAATTTTATTAATGAAATTTTCAATAAACTAGTATTTTAGAAAATGATCATAGACGGAAAAAAAGAAGCAGAATCATTAACCAAAGAAATTAAAAAAGAAATTTCTTCACTAAAAAAAAAATATAATAAAGTTCCTAGTTTATCTGTAATTTTAATTGGTGATTTTGCTCCAAGTAAAATTTATGTAAAAAACAAAGAAAAAAACTCTAGAGAAGTTGGTATTAATTCCAAAGTTATAAAATACAAAAAAAATATTACAGAAAAAAAAGTTTTAAACAAAATAAAAGAACTAAATAAAAACAAGAATGTTTCTGGTATTTTAGTTCAGCTGCCTTTGCCTAAGCAAATAAGTAAAGAAAAAATTATAAACGCCATTCATCCAAAAAAAGATGTTGATGGTTTTCACCCTATTAATGTTGGAAATTTATCTTCTGGTTATAAATCTATTATTCCTTGTACGCCACTTGGCTGCTTACTTTTGATCAAGAAAGTAGAAAAAAAATTATCAGGAAAACATGCGGTTATTATAGGAAGATCTAATTTAAATGGCAAACCTATGGCTCAATTACTTCTTAAAGAGAATTGCACAGTTACAGTTGTTCACTCAAAAACAAAAAATTTAAAAAGCGAATGTCAAAAAGCAGATATTTTAGTTGCAGCTGTTGGTATTGCTAATCTGGTTAAAAGTGATTGGGTTAAAAAGAATTCAATTATTATAGATGTAGGGATAAATAAAGTTGGAGATAAATTAGTTGGTGATGTTGATTTTGAAGCTGTCAAAAAGAAAGTTAAAGCGATAACTCCAGTACCAGGAGGAGTAGGACCTATGACGATTGCGTGTTTATTAAAAAATACTATCGAGTGTTTTAAAGATCAGCAGACTTTGAAGGATCTAGCTTAAGATATCTACTATTTCTAAATCTAATAACAACTGTTGCTATTGCTACAATCAATATAGCAAGAGAGATATATATTAAATTTGTTGGATCACTATTCTTATCTTGAAGAATTATAAATCTAGCTAGCGCAGTGATGGCTATGACCAGCGGATATGTAATTCTAACCGCTCTTGTTTCCCAATAAGATCTAACTAAACCAAGAACTTCTATATAGATAAACATCAATAATAAATCAGCTAGTCCAATATTTTTTGTTTGATACATAACTGACAGCTCTACAAAAAATGCAATTACAGTTGCAATTAAAACTGCAATGACTGCGGTAAGTTGAATATTTCGAATCGCTTGGTTCATTAATGGAATCGTATCAGACTTTTATGATTTATTTAACTGTTTTGAATGATATTTAATAAATCTTTCAACTTTAGCTTTATTAAATGATTTGTTTTCTTCGAATGAAACTTTTTTCATTGAGTATGCGTTACTTGATGTGTTTCTTGACACAATAGTAACATTTCCTTTGTATACTTTTAGACTAACGGTTCCATTAACTTTATTTTTATTTTTATCAACTATTCTTTGAAAATTAAGCCTTTTTTTTGAAAACCAATATCCATTATAAACAAGCTCAGCGTATAAAGGCATAATCCTTTCTTTCTCATGCATAGTTTGTTTATCTAAAGTAACTGACTCTATCGCTCTATGTGCTGCATAAAGTAATGTGCCACCTGGTGTTTCATAAACTCCTCTAGATTTAATTCCAATAAATCTATTTTCAACAAGATCGACTCTGCCTACACCATTTTTACCACCGATCTGATTTAATTTTTCTAATAAGTTTGCTGGGCTAAGTTTTTTTCCATTAATTGAAACAGGCTCACTATTCTTAAAACCAATTTTAACTATTGTTTTTTTATTTGGTGCTTTTTCTGGAGAGACAGTTCTTTGAAAAATATATTCCGGTGCAGAGTTTTTTGGATCTTCTAAAGCTTTACCTTCCGTGGAAGTATGAAAAAGATTATCATCTACCGAGAAAGGCGGAGCTCCTTTTTTATCACTCGGTATAGGAATATTATTTTTTTTTGCGTATTTTATTAAATCTGTTCTAGAGGCTAACTTCCACTCTCTCCACGGTGCAATGACTTTAATTTTCTTTCCAAAAAAAGCATAACCTAATTCAAATCTTACTTGATCATTTCCTTTACCCGTAGCGCCATGAGAAACTGCATAGGCTCCATATTTCTTTGCTATTTCTATTTGTCTTTTTGCAATTAATGGTCTTGCAATCGAGGTACCTAGTAAATAAGTTCCTTCATATAAAGCATGAGCTCTTAACATTGGAAAAACGTAATCTTTTACAAAAACATTTTTTAAATCTTCGATAATTATTTTTTTAACACCTAATTTTTTTGCATTTCTAATAATTTTTTTTTTATCAATAACTTGTCCTATATCCGAAGTATAGGCGATGACTTCTGCTTTATAATTTTCTTGCAGCCATCTTAAAATAATCGAGGTATCAAGCCCTCCTGAATAGGCCAAAACTATTTTTTTCATTGATTAAGTGCAGTTTTTCTTAGCTTCATTATATGCTTTAGTGAAACCCATCATAGAGTAGTAATCTGCAGTCTCAGCATTTTGCAGCGTTTTTGCTTTTACAATTATAGTTGTAGATTTTTTCATCACATCAATAAATTGTTTTTCTTCTTGGTCGTTAAGTATCCATGCAAAATTTTTTTCTGAAAAAAGCGAATAGTTTGTGCTCCCTGAACTAGCTATTACCGTTGAAGCTTTATAGTCATGGCCACTTGTTAAGCTAACTTCATCTTTAATATTTTCTGACGGCCTAAAAGTTACAAATAATTTTGACTGTTCTCTCGTAATTGTATCTGGAGCTCTTTTTGAAGGTATAGTTTGGGCAAAACAAATTTTTTTCCCTTCCATTTCAGCTGTGAAGCTCTCCCAATTTTTAAATATACCAGTTGAAGTTGGTGTATTAGCAAAAGAATTAAAAGCGAATGTTAATAGAAAAATTAAAGTTAAAAGTTTTTTGAATAACATAAATTTATTTTTATACTAAATTGAAATAATTTCAATGATTTGAGCATTACGGAGTTGGATTTGGATTGTTGGCATGAATTAAATTAATTTTATCGACGATTTCATGGCTAAGTTCAATATCTATACTTCCAATATTCTCTTTAAGTTGTTCCATTGTTGTTGCACCAATAATATTGCTTGTCATAAAAGGTCTAGAATTTATAAAAGCTAGAGTCATTTGAGCTAAAGTAAGCCCATTTTCTTTTGCTAGATTATAATAATCTTCAACTGCTTTTTTGGCATTATCTTCTTTATATCTAGTCCAAAAATGTCCATATAAACTAATTCTAGATTTTTTTGGCATTTGATTATTTCTATATTTTCCAGACAAGTAGCCTAACGCAAGAGGAGAGTAAGCAAGTAGACCTACTTTTTCTCGACAAGAAATTTCTGACATCGCTATGTCATAGGCTCTATTTAATAAGTTATAAGGATTTTGCACTGAAACTATTCTTGGTAATTTAAGGGCGTTCGATATTTCCAAAAATTTTGCAAAACCCCAAGGTGTTTCATTTGAAATCCCGATGTATCTAATTTTTCCTTGATCAACAAATTTTTTTAAACCTTTTAGAACAGACTCCAAATCATTCCACTTATCTTCTTTTGGATCGTGTGTATAATTTCTTTTACCAAAATAATTTGTATTTCGTTCTGGCCAATGTAATTGATAAAGATCGATATAATCTGTTTGAAGCCTTTTAAGGCTCCCATCAATAGCGATCGACATATTTTTTTCAGTAAAATCTCCACCGCCATTTCTTATCCACTGAGGCCC
>SYDM01000053.1 GCA_005801485.1 Rickettsiales bacterium | reverse complement strand
CCTCTCCACTTGCGGCTCCAAAACTCCCACCTATAAATCTAAAATCTTGTGCACCTACTGTAACTTGAATATTTTCAACCTTACCTGTTGCAATTGCAACGGCATCATCTTGGTTAGTAATTTTTCTAGCTGATTTTAGTCTTTCAGTATATTTTTTATGATCTTCAAATTTTAAAGGATCATCTTTAGGCAGAGGTGTCTCGATAAGTAAATATTCTTTATTATCAAAAAAGATTTCAAATCTTTGGTTACAAGTTATTTTATGGTGTAATCCACACTTAGGACAGCAATAGTTATTTTTTTCTAAATCTTCTTTATAAATTATATTTTTGCATTCACACGATGACCACAAAACCTGACGTGACTCTGAAGATCTTTTTTTAAATAAAGATAAAATTTTAGGTTTTAAAAATTTAGTGATCCAATTCATACTATTTTTTGTTTAAGACTATAAACCATTTTTGTCAAGTTTTTGACCACAGATTGTTTTTTATTTAAAGATTTAGTGATTTCTTTGCAGATAGGAGTTCCAACAACTATTCCGTCACTATTTTTAAAAGAGCCGATTGTTTCTTGCGTTATTCCAAAACCAATTACAAGTTTTTTGGAGGGGTTGATTTTTTTAATCTTATTATAATTTTCTAATATTTTTTTGGGCAAAACTTTAAGTTTTCCTCCAGTGGTGCTCAACATTGAAATTAAATAATTCATTTCATGTGAATTCTTAATTATTTTTACAGATCTTTGTTTTGATGTTGTTGGAGAAATAAGTTGAACAAAACAAATTGAATTACTCTTACATTTATTTGCAAAAGGTAAATTTTCAGGAAAGGGTAAATCGACTACTATAAGACCAGAGACACCGATTTCTTTACATTTTTTTATAAATTTGTTTTCCCCATAGTGAAATATTGTTTGGTAATACCCCATTAAAATAATCGGTTTAGAATTTATGTTTTGATTATATTTTTTTACAATATCAAATATGTCTTTAATTCTAATTCCACTTTTTAATGTTCTATAATGACAGTTTTGAATTTCCCCGCCATCCGCTACAGGTGTTGAGAAACTAAGACCAATTTCGCAAATATCAGCTTCTTTAGACAGAGTATTTAAAATATTAAGAGATCTTTTCTTTCCACCGTCACCTCCGACAAAGTAAGTAATTAAAGCTGGACGATTTTCATTTTCACATTTTTGAAAAGCTAAATCTATTTTAGATTTCATCTTCGGTAGTAACCTAATTTTTTTTTAATTATGGATGAATCTTTTTCACTGGTACCGCAACAGGACAGAACAACTATAGTGTCTTTACTAAGTTTGGGTGCAACTTTAATTATTTCTGCAATTGGATGTGCCACCTCCAGCGAGGGAGAAATTTCTTCTAAATCATTAACCAATTCAAAAGCTTTAAAAGCTTCATCATTAGTAGCATTTGTAAATCGAACTCTCTTATTGTCTTTTAACCAGGAATGAATTGGACTTTTTGATGGGTAGTCCAAACCTGCGCTGCAAGAGTCGGTATGAGCAACATTTCCATCTTTGTCTTGTGCGCAGTAAGAAGCAAAACCATGTATGATTGCAATTTTTGAATTATTACTAAGAGGAGCAGCATGGAACTTGCCATTTTTAAAATTACCTTGAGCCTCCACCCCAATAAGTTCTATCTGTTTACTACTATAATTAAAAAAAGAATTCCAAATACCAAAACTGGAAGAACCACCACCAACTGCGGCAAAAATTTTCATTTTTTTTGGAATTTTTCCGAAGGCATTTTTAACTTGAATTATAAGCTCTCTAGATATTTGTGCTGTGCTCCAACCACATATCTTGACATAAGGTGAGGGCCCAACTAAAGAACCGATTCCCATATAAACTTTTTCGTTATTTGAAACAAAAAATCGCATAGACTCTGAAACCGCATCAACCAAGGTAGCAGATCCTGTAGTAACAGGGATTATTTTTGCACCGTTTGATTTAATTATATCTACATTTTTTTTTTGGCGAGATATATCCACCTGCCCCATGAACACATACAATTTCAGTCCCATCGCTTTTGCAATAATAGAATATGCCTTACCATTTTCTCCAGCTCCTGAATCGGTAATTAAAATTTTCTTACCAGACCTCTTACAAAGCAAAGCATGTGTTATAGCCGTTAGTCCTTTGTGTGATCCCGTTGAATAATCTGAAACCATTTTAGCCCAGATTTGAGCTCCACCTAAATACCGAGTTAAGTTCTCTAATCTGATAAATCTAGTGGGTGCGCCTAAATAATTATCATACCACCAGTCTCTTTCTTTTATAAAACTTTTATCGTATCTGTATTTTTCAAATAATTTTGTTAAATCATCAATAGGCTTTTTCAAACTTTCAGGAATAAAATTTCCACCAAATTTACCAGCATACATATAATTTTTGTCATGCTGATCAATTAAAGGAATTCCTTTTTTAATTTTTATCATTAATTTTTTTTACTTTATTTAAAAACTCTTTGATTTTTTTTAAATCTTTTACTTTATTTGTTTCTAAATAACCAGAGATATCAATAATATCTGTTAAATTAGTTAAGTTTTCAAGCTGATCAGTTTGAATATTGCCCGCTAGCATTTTTTTGAAGGTCTTAGGTAAATCTTTTATCCAATTAAAATCCCAGCCTAAAGATTGATGTAATCCTGAGCTATCAAACAAAATAATATCAGCTATATTTTCATAAGTTTTATATTTTAAAATATCTTTTTTTTCTTTTATCTGAAGAGCCATTATTATTTTTTTCTTATATTTATTTTTTAATTCAGCTATTTGTTTTCCAGAATAGTCACCGTAAATTTGAAAATAATCCAATCTAAGCTTAGAATATTGATTTAACTCTTCTTCGGATGGATTTACAAATACACCCACATAGGATGTGTTTTGTTTAGGAATATTAATTAAAGTCTCAGCAGTTTCAAACTCGATAAATCGGTGGCTTCTTTTGTAATTTAAAATAAAGCCACAAAATGTTGCACCGTGCTCAACACACGTTTGAACATGCTCTGTAGTTGTGAGTCCACAAATCTTTGCCTGCATTTACTTAGCTGAGTTAATAATAGTTTTGATATTTTTTAAAGCATTGCCCTCATAGATGGGTCTGCCGATCACCGCGTATGTTTGATCGTCTGCAATAGTATTAAACTCTTTATAGCTTAAAGTTCTTTTTTGATCTTGTGTATTTTGACCACCTCTAATGCCAGGACAAAATATTTT
>SYDM01000052.1 GCA_005801485.1 Rickettsiales bacterium | reverse complement strand
TAGGTTACATAGGAACCGAATTATGTAAGCTATATTCAGGCGTTAGTTGGAACAATCAAATAATTATAATTGATAATCGATTCATATCTGAAAGAGTTAATCAAATTAGAAACTGGAATATGCAGTTTGTACATGGTGATATTTTAGATAAAGAGTTGATAAAAAAATATTGCAAAGATGCAGATGTTGTTCATCATCTTGCTGGGATAACAGATGTGCCGAGAACTAAATCCGAAAGCAGTGTTGAAAAAGATAAAAAAATTAAATTAGTAGCGGAAGAAGGTACACAAAATATACTTGATGCTATTAGTGATAAATGTAAAATAATTTTTCCTTCAACACATGTAGTTTATGAAGGAATTGAAAAAATAGAAAAAAATATAATTGAAGATAAAGAATTAAAACCTGTACTTTCTTATTCTTTTTCTAAAGCAGCAAATGAAAAACAGTTAAAAAATTCTGGAAAAAATTATATAATATTAAGATTGGGCTCAGTTTATGGTTACTCAACTGATACTACTAGAATCGATATAATGCCTAATTTATTTTCTAAAATAGCTTCTCAAGATGGCACTATTAAACTTTTTGCAGGCGGAAGGCAGATTAAAAGTTTAGTTCCATTAATTGATGTTGCTAGATGCTTTAAGAGCATGGAAGAGAAAAATGATATTTCATCAGAAATTTTTAATTTAACAAAAGACACAGTAACAGTGAAAGAAGTTGCTGAGATATGTAAAAAATATAACCCAAGAGTTATTTTAATAGAAACAAATGATGAAGTTCCTAATTTAGGTTTTTCATTATCTAATAAAAAAATATTAAGTACAGGCTTTAAGTTTCTATACGGGTTAGACGAAAGCATTAAAGATATGATTTCTAAGTGGTCTAGGCAAAACTTATTAAAAGATTTAGAACATGTAAGAGACGGAGAGAATGAATATATCGATTCAAGAGGAAAAATTAGCAATCATGAATTAACCGAGCCAATTAATTTAATAGGTTTAATAGATTCTAAAAAAGGAACAATTAGAGCAAATCATTATCACCCACAGCAAGAGCAAAAATGTTTATTTACTAAAGGTCAAATAATAGAAATATTTCAAGATATCCTTAATCCAAACTCTCCTAAAATTACCCAAGTGGTAAACGAAGGACAATTGTCCATTATAAAACCAAATGTAGCACACACAATGGTTTTTACCAAAGACACAACTTTTTTAAATTTAGTGAGGGGTGAAAGAGAACATAATAATTATGGAATTACACATACTATTAAACATGTTTTTGTAGACGAGAAAGAAAGAGATTTATTATTAAGCTGTTACAAATTCGAATGTCGATCTTGTGGTAACTTAAACTTAAAGAGAGTTGTCTCTTTGGGCTATCAACCTTTAGCAAATAATCTATTAAATAAAAAAGATGAAAAACATGAATTGTATCCTCTTGAAGTAAATTATTGTGCAAAATGCCATAATTGCCAATTATCAGTTGCTGTCAATCCAAGAAAAATGTTTTCTAATTATTTGTATACTTCTTCTACATCTTTATCTTTTAGAAATCATTTTATTGAGTCTGCTAAAAATTATATTAAGCAATTAAATTTAAAAAAAAATAAATCTTACATAATTGATATTGGTAGTAATGATGGTATTGCGTTAAAACCCTTTAAAGACCAAGGATTTAAAAAAATATTAGGTATAGAACCTGCTAAAAATTTAGCAAAACTTGCAAACAAAAATAATATTAAAACTTTTAATGGTTTTCTAGAAAGTAAAAATTTAAAAAAAATAAAAAAAAATGCAGATTTAATTTTAGCCTCAAACGTATTTGCACATTCTGATAAATTAAAAGAAATGGCTGAGTGTATGTTTAAGTTATTGAACAAAAACGGCACTATAATAATAGAAGTGCAATATTTGCTAAATACTTTTCAAGACCTAAGTTTTGATAATATTTATCATGAACATTATAATTATTGGTCATTAACTTCTTTATGTAATTTTTTTAATCAATTTAATTCTACAATTTATAAAGCAGAAAGAATTAATACTCACGGAGGTTCTATAAGAATTTATATAAAAAAAGGTAAAAAAATAAAAATAGAAAATAGTATTAAAGCTTTACTAGAGGAAGAAGAAAATTTTGGAATTAAAAAATATAAAACTTACCAAGAATTTGGAAAAAAAATAAATAAATTAAAAGCAAATGTAATAAAAAATATTAACGAATTAAAAAAAAATAATAAGAAAATAATTGGATTTGGAGCACCAGCTAAAGCAACAACTGCTCTTAATTTTTTTGGGATATCTGACCAAATTGATTATATTATTGAAGATAATAAACTTAAACATAATAAATTTATTCCCGGAGTGTTAATTCCAATAAAAGATAAAAAAACTTTAAAAGAAAAGAATGCTTTAATTTTAGTATTAGCTTGGAATTTTTTTAATGAAATTAAAAAAAATAACTCAGATTTAAGTAGCCAGTTCGTAAATATTAAAGATCTAGAAAATTAGTTTATCAGATTAGAAATTGCTACTTTTATAATCTCAATAACTTCATACAAAAAATTAATATATATTTCTGTAAATGGATAACTTAAAATCACAAAGTCTTTTGTCATATTCAAAATCCCAAAAAAAGCAGTTACAAAAACAACTGTTGTAATCAAGTAACTAAAAAAAAAAGATCCAGAGAAATGTTTTTCACTTTTTTTTATTTTTTTATCGTTGAATGAATGTTTAATTTCTAAACCATATTTTTTATTTAAATATTCTTCCGAATATAATTGTATTTCTCTTTTTTTCTTTTTAATTAAGGTTTTTGTTTTATTTATTTTAGGAGGAACGTTAACTTTAGAAGGTTTTGTTTTTGGAATCTCTATTGATTTTTCAGTTTTCTTTATAGTATTTATAGGTTCTTGTTTAAATGGAAATTGAGTCCATTTCTCTCCACACGCCCCACATTGAAGTAATCTTCCAGAATCTGTTATTGCAGAGTCGGGCACGTTAAATTTTTTTTTGCCACATATGCAAGTGACCAACATATATTACCTTTTATAAAAAGTTTGGATAAATAGCAAATATCTCTTTTTTTTTTACATTTTTA
>SYDM01000051.1 GCA_005801485.1 Rickettsiales bacterium | reverse complement strand
ATATTACTTCCAAAGGATTTGTTCGAAGTAATTATGAAGATAAACTTATAGATCTAAGCGATATAAGAATTAATTTGAAAACTAAGAAGTAATCTTTTTATCTACTTTAATATTTAATTCTTTTAATTGTTTTTCTTCCACTTCAGAAGGTGCACCCATTAAAAGATCCTGGGCATTTTGATTTAATGGAAAAAGAGTAACCTCTCTAATATTTTTTTCACCTGCTAACAACATGATAATTCTGTCAATACCGGGCGCTATCCCACCGTGTGGAGGCGCACCATAACTTAATGCATTAATCATTCCACTAAATTTTTCATCTACTTTTTTTTTATTATAACCTGCAATTGCAAATAATTTATACATCAAATCAGGTATATGGTTTCTAATAGCTCCTGATGATAGCTCAATGCCGTTACAAACAATATCATACTGGTAGGCTTTAATTTCTAAGGGTTTATCAAAATTTATTTTGTGAATATCACCCTGGGGCATAGAAAAAGGATTATGACTAAATTGAATTTTTTTACTTACTTCATCTAACTCGAACATTGGGTAATCAACTACCCAACAAAATGCGAATTTATTTTCATCGATAAGATTTAAATCTTTAGCTATTTTTTCTCTTGCCTGAGAGATAATTTTTTCTACATCATTTATTTTGCCACAAGCAAAAAATATACTATCCCCTACTTCTGCAGAAGTAACTTTCATTATTTCTTTTAAAGCTTCATGTTTAAAAAATTTTCCAATAGGGCCTTTTGATGAAATTTCTTTAACTTTTTCAAAAGTGAAATAAGCAAGACCTGATGCGCCTTGTTCTTTGGCCCATTTATCAATATTGTCAAAAAAACTTCTTGGTTTGTCTTTTGTATTTTTGGTAACAATGCATCTAACTTTTGAACCAGACATTACTAATTTTTTAAAAATATCAAAAGTTACATCATCTCTGGTAAAAATATTTGTTAAATCGTAAATTAATAAAGGGTTTCTTAGA
This sequence comes from Rickettsiales bacterium, assembly GCA_005801485.1. The sequence continues at coordinate 1,724 of SYDM01000051.1, read as the reverse complement.
TCCGGTTTATCAGATCCGTACTTAAGCATTGCCTCCTCGTAAGAGATTCTTGGAAATTTTTTATACATTAATTCTTTTGTAGAAAAATTTTTAAATAAATTGATCATTAATTTTTCTACAACTTCAAATACATCTTCTTGATCAACAAAAGACATCTCTATATCTAATTGATAAAATTCACCCGGGCTACGATCAGCTCTAGCATCTTCGTCTCTAAAACATGGGGCAATTTGAAAATATTTATCAAATCCTGAAACCATAATTAATTGTTTAAACTGTTGTGGAGCTTGAGGAAGTGCATAAAATTTTCCAGGATTTAATCTACTTGGAACTAAAAAGTCTCTAGCTCCCTCTGGGCTCGAAGATGTTAAAATTGGGGTTTGAAATTCTAAAAAACCAAGTTTTGACATTTCACTTCTTATAAATGAGATTACATTTGACCTTAAAACAATGTTTTTATGCATTTGATTTCTTCTAAGGTCTAAAAATCTATATTTTAATCTGATGTCTTCTGGGTATTCTTGCTCACCAAAAACAGGCATCGGTAGATCTTTTGCTTCCGATAAAATTTCAATATCGTCTATATGAATTTCAATTTTTCCTGATTTTAAATATTTATTTTCTGCTCCTGATTCTCTTTTTTTAACTTTTCCATAAACTTTTATTACAGACTCTGATCTAAGGCTTTCTAAAATTTTAAAATATTTATTTTTATTTTCAATTACACATTGAGTAACACCAAAATGATCTCTTAAGTCTATAAAAAGTAAATTACCATGATCTCTTTTTCTATGAAGCCATCCAGATAAATATACTTTTTTATCAGAGTCACTTTCGTTTAACTCTGAACAATTATGAGATCTGTATTTATTCATTTATTTAATGCTTTTTTTATTAGATTAATATTTATAGATCTTCCAGTAGATAAAGAAAAGTCGTCTAATCTATCAATTAAATCAAATATAGCTTCATAAGATCGATCGATATTTTTTATAATATATTCAAGTAGTTTACTTTCTATTTTAACTTGCTTATCAGAAAAGATTTTACCTATAATAACCTTTATCAACTCATCTGATGGTAAATCAATTCTGATATTCACAAAGCTGGTAAACCGTGACTTTAGATCATTTAATTTCACGTTATGAGATTGAATCGGCTCTAGAGAGTTAATAACAATATACTGATTGGATAATTGTGACTGATTTAAAACGGAATAAAACAAATTTTCATCTATATTATCTTTATAATTATCTATAATTAAACACTCCTTAACTTTTATATCTAAAAGACTATTCTCTTTTATATCCATTGCTTTGATATAAAAAGAATTAATTTTTTTATTAAAAATATTAGCTAAGTGCGTTTTTCCACAACCAGAAGGTCCAAAAATATTTATAAATTTACTAGACCATTGGGGCCAGCTTTCTAAGAGTTTGTATGCTTCAAAATTACTCTCAGAGACATAGAAATCTTCTTCAAAATAATTTGTTATAAACGGAAACTTAAAAATTAACTGGCTCATTTAATTAATGGTTGCTATCCAAATGTTATCTTCAATTTTAATATTAATTTTATTTTCTAAAAGTTTATCTTTTAGTTTGTTTATTTTTCCATTGTATTTTAATCTTACTTTTGTATTTTCATTTGTCATTTCTAATACAGAATAATCTTCAACTAAATCTATCAAATTCAAAATATCACGAAGCTTTAAATAATCGTTT
>SYDM01000050.1 GCA_005801485.1 Rickettsiales bacterium | reverse complement strand
GATTTTATTATATGTAAATTTAAAGAATATTCTATTAATTCAAAAAAAATAATTTTTTGTAATAATGGTTTTTTTTCTAGTCTAAATATTAAAAAAAATTATAATTTTCCAATTACTTTAACAGCTAGCACCACACGACCGCTAACACAAATAGAATTAAATGAAATGGGAAATCCAAGTGAATGGGGAGTAATTTCAGTTAAGTCTATGGGAGCAACTATCAGACTTACTAAGGACAAGCGAATTTCTATTAGAAATACTGCGGAGATAAAAAATCCAAACTTTATGAGTAACGAAGATCTGAAAGAAAGAAAAAAAATACATTTAAAAGGAATACAAAAAAGATTTCCATATTTACCAGATGACATTATTGAGAGTACATGGTCAGGTGTTGCCTGTAGAAGTGGAAATGGATCGCAGTTGTTTGAAAAAATAAATGAAAAAATATTTATAGCAGGTTGTTTTAACGGCGCAGGTATTGGTCTTGGAATTTTATTTGGTGAGCAAATAGCAATGAAAGCTTCTAATGAGAGCACAATTGAAACAGAATTAATTGAAAATAGAACAAAACCTAATTGGCTACCTCCACAACCTTTCTTGAATCTAGGAATTAAACTTAAACTTATGTTCGAAAGAACAAGAGCTGCACAAGAAATTTAATTTTTATGCTTAGTTATCGTCATGGATACCATGCTGGAAATTTTGCGGATGTATTTAAGCATTTGATTTTAGTTTATTTAATTGAAAAGAATAAAACTAAGAAACCTTTTACATTTTTTGATGTTTTTGCTGGAGCTGGAAAGTATTTTATCAAAGATACTTTTATGCAAAAAAATAAAGAATATCTTAATGGTATTTCAAAAATACTTAATGTTAAAACCAATTTATCTTTAATCAATAAATATTTGGATATAGTCAAAAGTTTTAACAAAAAAAATAAATTTGAAATTTATCCTGGCTCTTGTCTTATTGCTTCTAAACTTACCGATAAACAAGATAATTTATATTTTTCCGAACTTCATAATAATGAATTTTTAAATTTAGAAAATAATTTTAAAGATGATAAAAGAGTTAAAATAGAGAAAATCAACGCTTATCAAAATTTAAATAAGATTATTTCAAAATATAAAGGTCAAAAATTAATTTTAATTGATCCTTCTTACGAACTTAAAAATGAATATAATAAAATAATTAATCTTATTAATCACACTCATAGTCAATTTCCCGAAGCCATTTATTTAATTTGGTATCCTATTTTAAATTCAGAAAAAACTAGTATGTTTACCGATGATTTTATTAAATTAAGACTAAAAAACACTTTAAATATCCATATTACACTTAATAATTCTTATTTAAGAATGCAGGGTACAGGTTTTTTTTTAATCAATGGACCCAAAGAAACCAATAGTGAGCTATCTAATTCTCTTAACTTTATAATGGAATCATGTAAAGAGCCTAATAAATTTAGCCTAATTGATTTTAAAAGTTTTTAATATTAACTAGCTAAGAATTAATTGAAAATATAATGAAAAATTCTATAAAAAAAAATCTTCTAGATCTCAAATATTCTGCAACTTTAGTAATAAACGAAAAAACAAAAAAATTAATGACTCAAGGAAAAATAATTTATAAGTTTGGATTTGGGTTGTCGCCTTTTCCAGTTCCTGAAAAAGTAGTTTCAGCCTTTAAAAAAAATGCTTTCCAAAATGAATATTTACACATGCAAGGACTGCCCCAATTAAGAGATGTTATTGCTAAACACTTAACTAAACAAACTAAAAGCACCTTTACAAAAAATAATATTCTCATCACACCGGGATCAAAAACTTCAATGTATCTTATGCATATGTGTTTTAATGGTGATGTTATTTTACCTCAATCAAGTTGGGTATCGTACGCACCTCAAGCAAAACTTGCTAAAAATAAAATACACTGGCTACCAACACATAAAGATAATTATTGGTTTCCAACTGCTCAAGATTTAGAGAAAAAACTGAAATCATTAAAATCAAAAAATATAACTTTATTTCTTAACTCTCCTAACAATCCTTCAGGAGCTACTTGTAAAAATTTAAAAGAGTTAGCAAAAGTTGCAAGGAAATATAAGATTTTTGTTTTATCTGACGAAGTCTATGGAGATTTAACTTTTAATGGTAAATATGAATCAATTTCCACTTATTATCCAGAAGGAACATTTATCAGTGGCGGTTTATCAAAGTGGTGTGGAGCAGGTGGCTGGCGCTTAGGTTTTTTAACCGTTCCCAAGCAACATAAAGATTATCTAATTACTTTAAATAAGTTAGCAACCGAGACTTATTCTACGGTTAATAGCCCAACTCAATTTGCTGCAGTTGAAGCATATAAAGCTAATTTAAAAGACTATAAAATAAAAACAAATAAAATTTTGGATGCTGTTGGTCAGTATGTCTCAAGCCGACTACAATCTCACAATGTTGAAGCCTCATCACCAGAAGGCGCATTTTATTTAATGTTTGAAATATATTCAAAAAAATACAAAACTTCTTTAGCTTTAAGCAAAGCAATGTTGGATCAAATTGGCGTTGCTTCTTTACCAGGCTCTGTTTTTGGATTTAAACCTAATCAACTTTTTATCCGATTAGCTTTTACGGATTTTAATGGAACGCAGTTTCTTAAAAAAATAAAAACGAATACAACGATTACCGATGCACTTATTGAAAAATATGCACCTAAAGTTGCAGATGGTATTAAAAAATTAGCAGACTGGATTGATAAACAATAATTATAAAATTAAGTATAGCCTAGACAGCTAAATAGTTTTAGATTTTAAGTTTAAATAATCAAAAACATCATTAAATTAAGCTAAATTACTAGATTGAAGTGTTTTATGTTTAATATAAGCTAGAAAAATAAATAAGGGAGGTTATCTATGTTAAAAACAAAAACAAAAAGCCAAAAAGCTTTAAGCAGAAGAAAATTTGTAAAAAAAGCTTTATTGGCCACTGGAGTAGCTGCAATTGGTGCAAGTGCTTTGGCAGCTCCAGCAATAACTGCTGAACGAATTGAAGTCATCATGGTAATGACTTGGCCAAAAAACCTTCCAGGACTTGGAACTGGTGCGGCTCGTTTTGCAAAAAGAGTAGGTGAATTATCAGAAGGCAGAATAAACGTAACATTATTCGCTGCTGGTGAGAGAGTTGGTGCTTTTGACGTATTTGATCACGTCGCTAAAGGTGATGCTCAAATGTTTCATGGTGCAGAATATTATTGGACAGGTAAGGAAAAATCCTTTGCATATTTCTGTTCAGTTCCGTTTGGTCTGACTTATACTGAGTTTAATGCTTGGATGAGATTTGGAGGAGGCCAGGAACTTTGGGATGAATTGTCTGGAAATTTCGGCTTGAAGGGTTTCATGTGTGGAAACAGTGGAACTCAAATGGGTGGATGGTTCAGAAAAGAAATGAAGAGTCCTGAAGACTTTAAAGGTCTTAAAATGCGTATTCCAGGAATAGGCGGTCAAATGATGACTAAACTTGGTGTGTCAGTAATTAATGTCCCTGGGGGTGAAATTTATGCACAACTAATGGCTGGAACGATTGATGCAACTGAATGGGTAGGCCCGTGGAATGATGAATTTATGAAATTCTATGAAGCTGCCAAATATTATTATTATCCTGGTGTACATGAACCTGGTTCAATGTTGGGACTTCAATGTAATAAATCTTGGCTATCTAAACTTTCAAAAACAGATCAGGCTTTAATCGAAGCTGCTGCCACGGTCGAAAATGAAGTTATGATGTCAGAGTTTAATGCAAATAATGGACTAGCATTACAAAGGTTAATCAAAGATCACGGCGTAAAATTAGTCGAGTTCAATGATAGAATTTATGATGCCTTTGGAAAAGCTTCTGAAGAAGTATTTGCTGAAACATCAGCAAGTAGTCCTATAGCGAAGCGGGTTACTGATAGCTTCTTAAAAGCTAGAAGAGAACTTGGGGCTTGGAACAAGCTTTCTGAGTCTGCTTATGTTACAAAACGTAACAAATTTTTAAAAATATAATAATACTTGATAATCCGCGAGGCAAAAACCTCGCGGATTTTTCACATGAACCATAAATTTGATTTAATAAGTTTTAGCAAGTTTTTTTCCTTTTCAATCGTCTCTTTAACTTTAGTTTATTTCTTTAACATTATCTTAACGAATTTTTTTAATTGGCCTGGATCAACTGCTTTTCTAAAATCCATAGTTTCCAATGAGCTTACCTTGGATGGCTTTTCTTTTTCATTGTCTAGTTTTCAGTTCATCTCATATTTTTTTTGCATATTTGGTGTTTATTATTATTTGACTAAAATCAATAAAAGCAATTTAAAGGAAAATTCGCAAAAATTATCAAATTTGTCTACCTATATAACTCGATCTGCCTTTTGGACTGTTTTTTTGGTTGGATTGGTAGATTTAGTTATTTCGTTTTTAGTTAGTGAAAAAGCAATTTTAGATTCATTACCCCAAAGATTGGCACAGTTATTTTTACAACCTAAATCTAGAATATTGTTTGTCCATTTACCTTTGACAATATTTAGTTTCATTTATTCAATCAAAAATAAGTCGATAGGATTTATTTGGCTGGCTCTCCTTGTTGTCTTTGCCGAAGCATTAATCGTTATTTCTAGATTTGTATTTTCTTATGAGCAAGCTTTTATGGGAGATCTCGTTAGATACTGGTATGCAGCCCTTTTTTTATTTGGAAGTGCTTACACTTTGCTAAAAGATGGACACGTGAGAGTAGACATTCTTTATGTTAACTTTAAGGAAAAAAATAAGGCTTTAGCAAACATCTTTGGGTCCATTTTTTTTGGGATGCCAATATGTTTCTTAATTCTGTATTCAGGAATGGGTTCCAAGACCGGAATTATCAATGCACCTATATTAAGTTTTGAAATTTCTCAGCAGGCTCAATCAGGCCTGTATTTAAAATATATGATGGCAAGTTTTTTAACTATTTTTGCCTTAAGCATGATCATACAGTTTTGCAGTTTGATCTTAGATAGTGTTAAAAAAATAAAGAGCAAAAATTAAATGGAAACTTTTTTCGTATTCTTTTTGATTTTTTTGATGATCGTTGCTTTAGGAACAGGATTTCCTGTTGCCTTTGCATTGCCAGGAGCTGCAATCATAGCAATTTTATTAGCAGGAATAACTGGTTATTTATTTACCGGTAATTCTCATTCTTATTTCATACAAGATGGCCCGTTCGAGTGGATATCTTCTGCAATAACAAACTTTCGCGGAACTTATTGGGAAGTAGAACGTGATACTTTAATTGCCATACCGTTGTTCATCTTTATGGGTTTAGTTTTGCAACGATCTAAGATTGCAGAAGACCTGCTCACAACGATGGGTCAATTATTTGGAAGGATCCCAGGGGGTTTAGGAGTTTCCGTAGTCTTAGTTGGAGGTTTGTTAGCAGCAACAACCGGAATAGTTGGAGCAACAGTGATTGCAATGGGGCTCATTTCTCTTCCTGCTATGTTAAAAAATAAATATGAAACGACCTTGGCAACAGGAATTATCACAGCATCTGGTACGCTTGGTCAGATAATACCTCCTTCAATTGTCCTGATCATCATTGCTGATCAATTATCTAATGCTTCAAACGTTGCAAACGGATTAAGAATAAATGATTACAAAAATTTCATTGGCAGTGGATCAATGCCAAGTGATTTGTCTGTTACGAGCACGAGTGCTGGCGAAATGTTTTTAGGTTCATTGATCCCAGGTTTGATATTGGTCTTTTTATATGCTGTGTATGTTTTAGTTTACTCATTTTTAAATCCTAAATCGGCCCCTCCACTTAAGATTGATGGTTCTTTAGACTTAGAATTTTATAAGCGCGTGTTTTTTGCCTTAGTACCACCACTACTTTTAATTGTATTAGTTTTGGGTTCAATTCTTTTTGGTATTGCAACCGTGAATCAAGCAGGTTCAGTTGGAGCAATTGGCGCTACGATAATGGCAGGTTATAAATTAGTTCCAAATCGTAAACATACTTACACTCCAGCAATAATAGCAAGCTTGTCTACTTTAGCCATTTTAATCTTAAGCAAGTATTTTAATTTGAACATAAAGTTAATTTCAAACAATTATGATTTGTTCGGGATTTATTTGGCTTTTATAGCAGTTGGATTTTTGATTTTTTCAATTGGTTGGAGTTTTTATCGTACGTTTAAAATAGATAACATTTTAAAAGAAGTTTCCACAGAGACAACGATTACTACTACGATGGTTTTCATCATCTTGATTGGAGCAGCGATGCTTACGGCTGCATTCAGAGGCTTTGGTGGCGAGGAGCTTGTTAGGAATGGATTAAATCAGCTACCAGGTGGTTTCTGGGCTCAGTTCGCTCTCGTAATGATGGTTATTTTCATTCTTGGCTTCTTTATTGATTACTTAGAAATTGCAATTGTAGTAGTCCCGATTGTTGCACCAATACTACTTGCCGATCCTTCAGCAAACATTACAGCTCTTTGGTTAGGTGTGATGATAGGATTGAATATGCAAACTTCCTTTTTGACTCCTCCGTTTGGTTTTTCTCTTTTTTATCTTAAGGGAGTAGCTCCAAAAACAGTCAGAACTTCTCAAATCTGGAAGGGAGCAGTGCCGTTCATAGCCCTACAAATCTTAGCATTGTGCATTGTTGGTTATTTTCCAAATTTAGCAAATTATTTGCCTTTAAGGTCATATTTGACATCTGATGTTTCTCCACCACCAACCAATCCAAAACTACAAAAATGCATTTTGGATTATAAATTTAATGTTTATGAAAATAGGGAAGAGGAAATTTTAAATGGTATAAATAGTTTTAAATCATTAAACGTCGATTTCTTACCAGTTGAGAGAATGGATTCTTTAAACAAACACTTTGAATTAACTTTAAATGCCTTGAACTTAGTTCCACAGATAAAAACTTCAAAAGGAGAACTCAATCAATATACAAATACATATTACGATGTTCATTTAACAGTTAGAAAAATTCAAAGACAAGTAATTAATAATGAGAAAAAAATCAAATTCTTGCAGGACGACATAAGGATAATACAAAACAATGATCCAGTGAAAGCCAATGAGCTGAATAGTGAAATTGAAATGATTCAGCTTCAAAACCTTGAATTGAATAAAGGCATACCAGGTGACTGGAAGCAACTTAATACAGAATATGAACTTAAGTATTCAGACTATTCTAAACTTTTAAACCAATATTATAAGAGTTCAGATGATGGTTATAGAATTTTAAAGGATCTCAAGGAAGAAATTGAAAATATCAAGCCAATTGAAAATTTAATTTTAGAAGGAAATGCAATTTCGAATGATCTTGAAAAACTTGACAAGGCATCTTTGGAACGAAGGCTTAATCACTTATTAAAGCTTTCAGACTCAATTGAAAACATTGGTAATGTTGGAGACTTAATTTATGAGTCGACTACGAAGTTAGGCGATTTTGAATCCATCGCTTCTTTATTGAAAGAGTCAAATGCTTTCTTAGAGTCCAGTATTACTTGGAAGAAAATTGCATTTGATAAAATCTATAGCGCGTTAGTCGATTATGATGAAATATTAAAAGACTCCATTGGTTTAAGAACACAAAATCGTCTTAATAAAGATCAAGCCCTTAAAGTCGCAAAATGTAATGCTAGCCACAGCGGCATAGCCTTAAGGTTTTAAATATGGAAAAGAACATTTTATCAAGAAATCATATGATTATTGTTTTTTTTGCTTTTGCTTGTGGCTATTTTTTATCGACATTACTTAGAGCAATTACTGCAACATTATCACCAGTATTAATTGAGGAATTTTACCTAAACGCGGCAAATCTTGGTTTGCTTTCTGGAGGATATTTTTTTGGATTTGCAGTTATGCAACTTCCTTTGGGATATATGCTAGACAAGTTTGGAACAAAAAAAATTGTAAGTATTTTTCTTCTTGTGGCGGTTTTAGGTATCTTGGTTTTTATGTTTGCCAAAAATTTTACTAATCTTTTATTTGCAAGATTTTTAATTGGTATTGGATTCTCTGCTTGTTTAATGGGTCCTTTGACCGGTTATAGAATGTGGATGTCGGATGAATATCAACAACGAGCAAATTCCTGGATGTTAATGGTTGGATCTATAGGCTTGTTATCATCAACTTTACCAATTCAGCTATTACTTCCTTTATATGGCTGGAGAACTATTTTTGGTGGTCTAGCAGTACTAGCAACATTATGTATTGTTTTAATTTTTATAATATCTCCAAAATGGTCAAGTCAACCCAACAAAAATAAAATAGACCTAGTTACAAATAATTCTCTTTCTCAAGTTTGGAAAAATAAATATTTTCAAAGCTTAATACCATTTGGAATATTTAATTGTGGCGGATTATATGCAATTCAAACTTTATGGGCAGGTCCTTGGTTAGTAAATGTATCTGGCTATGCACCCTTACAAAGTGCTACCGGATTATTTTGGATTAATTTTGTAATGTTATTAGCTTTTTTATTATGGGGCTACATTAATCCAAAATTACTTCAATTAGGGTATACAACGAATAAATTAGTTGTTTATCTAACTCCAATATCTTTTTTGATATTACTTAAAATCATCATATTTGCTGAAAATACCAGTTACGTAGATTGGGTAGTCTTTATATTAAGCTGTATCGTTTTGACACTTGTTCAACCTGCTGTTGGTTTAGCCTTTTCTATTAAGCTTGCAGGAAAGGCATTAACATCTTTTAATTTTATTGTGTTTGTTGGAATATTTATAGTGCAGTGGATGATTGGAATTTTAATAGATCTCGTAATGAGCAGGGGTTATCCCTTAATTTTTGCTTACCAGGTTGCTTTTTCAGTATTCTTAATAATTTGTATTGTTTCCTATCTGTATTTTTTAAAATTAAACTTAAGTAAAATTAATGAAATTTAAAATTTAAAACTACTATAGTAGCAAACCAATCAAATAAATGGTTTGGATATACCTATAAATGGAGATTAGATTTGACAGTAGCTAATTAGTTTTTTTTTAAATAGAGTATAAATAATCGAATAACAGAAGCAAACCATGAACGGTAAAGATATCGTAATAACCTCAGCATTTAGAACGGCGGTAGGTTCGTTAGGAAAATCATTAAAAAATGTTTCAGCTAAAGATCTTGGTTCAGTTGTGATTTCTGAATCAATCAAAAAGTCTAAATTGAAAAGTGATGAAATAGATGAAGTTATCATGGGGCAAGTGCTTACAGGAGGTGCCGGTCAAAATCCTGCTAGACAAGCTGCTATTAAATCTGGAATACCAAAAGAAAAGCCAGCTTATATCGTCAATCAGGTCTGTGGCTCTGGAATTCGATCTGTTGCTTCAGGTTTTCAAAGTATTAAAGCGGGAGACTCTAAAATTGTAATTGCAGGAGGCCAAGAAAGTATGTCCCTTGCCCCACACGCAATACATTTAAGAAATGGAAAGAAACTTGGAGATACTGAAATAGTAGACACTTTAATTAAAGACGGTTTGTGGGACGCATTTAACGGATACCATATGGGTATAACAGCTGAAAATGTTGCAACAAAGTTTCAAGTTACAAGACATCAGCAAGATAAGTTTGCTCTTAGCTCTCAAACCAAAACTTTAAACGCTCAAAAACAAAATAGATTTAAAGATGAAATTGTTAATTTTAAAATTAAATCAAAAGATTCTGAAGTAGATTTTAATAAAGACGAACATCCAAGAGACGGAATATCTATAGAAACTCTAACTAAATTAAAACCGGTTTTTCAAAAGGATGGAACAGTTACAGCTGGCAATGCATCAGGAATTAATGATGGTGCTGCAGCAGTTACTCTTATGTCTTCTGCTGAGGCTGAAAGAAGAGGGTTAAAAAAGTTAGTTACCATAAAATCCTGGGCTAGCTGTGGAGTTGATCCTGCTTTAATGGGAACAGGTCCAATTCCTTCTTCTAAAAAAGCACTAGAAATAGCTGGTTGGTCTGTGAAAGATTTAGATCTTTTAGAAGTAAACGAAGCATTTGCAGCACAAAGTATTGCAGTCTTAAAAACATTAGGTATTCCTGAGGAAAAAGTTAATGTAAATGGCGGAGCCATAGCTATTGGTCACCCAATAGGAGCTTCAGGCACAAGAATTTTAGTCACTTTAATTCACGAAATGATCAAGAGAGATGTTCACAAAGGTTTAGCAACTTTATGTATCGGTGGCGGTATGGGCATCGCCATGTGTGTTGAGAGATAATCTATTGAAGTTCTTTTAAATTTTTAAAAAAATTTAAACTTTTGGGATTTGCTATTGCTTCTTTATTATTTAATTCTTCACCATTAATTACTTTTTTCACAGCAAGCTCAACTATTTTACCACTTTTAGTTCTTGGTATTTCCGGAACTTTAATGATGATTGCTGGCACATGTCTAGGAGAACAATTTTTTCTAATTATAGTTTTAATTAATTTAATTTTTTTATTATTTAAAATTTTGTTTTTTTTAGTAGTTACAAACAATATAATTCTTTCATCATCTTTATAATTTTGACCGACAACTAAACCTTCTGTGATAAAATCAATATTTTCTACTTGCTGATAAATTTCAGATGTTCCAATTCTTACGCCGCCAGGATTTAAAGTGGTATCAGATCGGCCACTCATAATGAATCCATTATTTGGGGTTTTTTCAACAAAATCGCCATGGTGCCAAATGTTTCTATATTTTGTAAAATAAGCTTGATGATATTTTTTACCATTAGCATCTCCCCAAAACTTTACTGGCATTGAAGGAAAGGGTTGTTTAACTACAAGTTCTCCTTTTTCATTATCTTTTGTGCTTTTTCCCTCATCATTAAAAACGTCTATATCAATAGCTAAACTTTGACCTTGAATTTCCCCTTTATAAACATTTGAAAATAAATTTCCTAAAACTAAACAACCAACCATATCAGTACCACCTGCTATCGAAGCTAAATGTACATCTTGCTTAATATGATTATAAACATATTTAAAACTTTCTTCTGCTAAAAAAGATCCTGTGGAGGTAATTATTTTTACTGAACTTAAATCAAGATGCTTATTATTAAAATTTTCATTTTTTAAATGATCAATGTATTTAGCACTTACACCAAAGAGATTAATTTTTTTATCCTGACAATATTTTAAAAGAACATCAATTTTTGGATATGTTGGCGATCCGTCATATAAAAATATTGATGATCCTGTGGCAAGTCCTCCAACTAGCCAGTTCCACATCATCCAACCGGTTGATGTAAAATAGAATAATTTGTCGTTATCTTTTATATCACAGTGCAACATAAACTCTTTATTGTGCTCAATTAAAACATTACCCGTTCCATGCGTAATACATTTTGGTTTACCTGTTGTTCCACTTGAATACAGAATATAAATTGGATGATTAAACTCAAATCTTTCAAAAGTTTCGTCTAAGTTCGAATTATTTAAAATTTTTTCAAAATTTATAAAATTTTTTATTTCTAATTTTTTTTTTTGTTTGTATGGAAAAATAATTACTTTTTTAATTGTAGATATTTCTTTTAAAATACTATCAGCTTTTTCTAATATATTAATTTTTTTTCCATTATAAAAATAATAATCGCTAGTAATCAATATCTTAGGTTCGATTTGTTTAAATCGATCTATAACACCCTGTGCACCAAAGTCAGGGGAACAAGATGACCAAATAATTCCATTTTTTGCGCAAGCTAAAAAACATATAATCGTTTCAATTTTATTTGGAACGTATGCTGCAACACGATCTCCTTTTTTTATATTTAAAGATTTTAAGTAAAAGGAAAATTTACATACTTTTTCATATAGTTCTTTCCATGAAATATTTTCTTCAAATCCTGTTTCAGATAAAAAGGTAATAGCAATATTATTATTTTTTTTTTTAAGAATGTTTTCAGCATAATTTATTCTAGAATTTGGAAAAAAAATTGTCTTATTAAAAACTTTATCTTCTCTAATAATTTCTTTACCTTTTTCTCCTATTATTTTTGAATAGTCCCAAAATTTAGACCAAAAAATTTTAGGATTTGAAATACTCCACTTCCATATTTTTTTAAAATCATTATCTTCTTTAAAATTAATAAATTTTAAAAAACTTAATAAATTTGAGTTCTTAACTCTTTGTTTTGATGCTCTCCAAAGAGGCTTATTCATAAATTAAATTTTTTGATCGTATTCTCCAATTTTGCCAGTTTTTTGCAATAAATTATCAATAAAATCAAAGATTTTCTTCTTTCTTTCGTTTGACGTAGGGCTTTCAGTTACAATCACTAAAGATGGCTTATTTGATGAAGCTCTAATCAAACCCCAAGAACCGTCTTCAAAAGAAAACCTAACTCCATTAATAGTTAATATTTCTTTTATTAGTTGATTATCTATTTTAGTTTTATTTTCTTTTATTTTATAAACCTGTTTTACTAACTCTTCAACGATTTGATATTTATCTTCATCTTTACAAAAAGGAGCCATTGTAGGAGTTTGATATGTAATAGGTAATTCGTTAATTAGTTCATTCATCATTTTATTTTGATTATCCAATAAATGACAAACTTGAATTGCTGAATTAATTCCATCATCATAACCATAGCCTAGTGGATGACTAAAGAAAAAATGACCACTTTTTTCAAAT
>SYDM01000049.1 GCA_005801485.1 Rickettsiales bacterium | reverse complement strand
TAGTTAGGCATGTAATCATGTTAAACTCAGATAGTTTTTCAGCTACACCCATTTCACCAACTCCATCCATATTTGAAGCCATGATAGGAACTCCTGACCATTCATTTTGGCTATATCTGAATTTGTAAGTTCTGCTAAGATCAACTTCTTTTCGGCTGGCCAAAGTGCTTCTCTTTGGTCTAAAAAGAACATCCGAATAATCTAGTTTTAATTCTTCTTCAATTCTCATGATTTTTAGAATAAAACATAGTAGAAATGAAATTGTTAGTACAGAAGATGTATTATAGTAGTGTTGATAATTCTTAGACAAAAAAATGTATGCTTTGCCTACAAGATTCTTAGGTTTTAACCACCTATTGCATGGACAAATCTCTGTTTATTGTCTTGAAGATCCAGCCGCCACCTAAAAGCTTATCCCCATAATCGTCTTTAAAATAAAAAACACATGCTTGTCCTGGAGAAATACCTGCTTCGCCATCTGTTATTTCAACATTTGCTATTTTATCTTTAATTTTAATTTTTGCTTTTAATAATTTTCCTGTTGATCTAACTTTAATAAAAATTATTTGATTAAATTCTTTTTCAAAACCTAATAAATTTAAATCTCTCAATTGCAAATTTTTAATAATAAGAGATTCTTTTGGTCCAACAATAATTGTATTTTTATCTGCATCTATATTTACAACATAAAAAGGGTCTGTGTTCGAGATTTTAATTCCTTTTCTCTGACCTATTGTATAATTAATTATGCCTTCATGTTCCCCAAGCTTTTTTCCAGATAAATCCAAAATATCACCAACCTTAAAAGACTCTGGTCTATATTTTTTAATAACTGAACTATAGTCTCCATTAGGGACAAAACAGATATCTTGACTGTCTGGTTTATCTGCTACATTTAAACTTAATTTATTAGCAATATTTCTGGTTTCTTGTTTTTCAATCTCTCCTAGTGGAAACCTTAAATAGTCTAATTGCTCTTGGGTGGTGCTAAATAAGAAATAACTTTGATCTCTATTGGCATCTTTTGCTCTATACATGCTTGCTCTACCATTGTTCTGGAGTCTGGACACATAGTGACCAGTTACTAAAGCATCAGCATTAAGTTCTTTTGCATATTTAAATAAATCTCTAAATTTAACAGTTTGATTGCATTGCACACACGGTATTGGTGTTTCCCCAGAAACATAGCTATCTATGAAAGAGTCTATAACTTCTTCTTTAAATTTTTTTTGGTAAAATAGTATTTTGTGATTAATATTTAAGTGTTCTGAAACTCTTTTGGCATCTAAAATATCTTGCCCAGCACAACACTGTCGGCTTTCTTTGGAAACTTTACTGTCATCATATAACTTTAGAGTAATACCAGTTACATCGTAACCTTCTTCTTTCATTAAACCAGCTACGACAGAGGAGTCTACGCCACCCGACATAGCTACAACTACTTTAGTTTCCTTGGGTGACTTTTTGATACCTAGTGAATTAATCATGAGCTGATATATATTATATATATAAAGTGTTTTCTATGATCCATTTTGATTTTACTCCAGGAGATTATGTTATAAACCCTAAGCAAAAAAACTGGGGTATTGGACAGGTACAATCAATAATTAAAAATAAAGTTACGGTAAATTTTCAAAATCAAGGAAAACAAGTTATAAACGGTGAAATTGTTTCTTTAGAAAAAATTAAATATGAACAAAAGTGAATTAAAAAATATAGCTGAAGGTTTAATCGAAACTTTCAATTTTGCCGGAATAGAGTCTATAAATCTTTATAATCAAGGTTTAAAAATTGAGACCAAACCAGATAATTCTCCAGTGAGTAATGGTGATCTTAGATGTAACGAACTTATCACTAAAAAAATTTTAGAGCTTACTCCAAATATCCCTATAGTCTCCGAAGAAACGGTAGATTTAAAAATAAAAAATAATCACAAAATATTTTGGTTAATAGATCCGATTGATGGAACCAAAGAATATATTGCTGGAAAAGATGAATACACTTTAAATGCAGCCTTGGTCATAAATAAAGTTCCAAGTATAGGTTTAGTTGGGGCTCCCAAGAAAAAAAAGCTTTTCTACTCTTACGGGCTTGGGGATAGTTATGTTATTGAAAATAATAAAAAAATTAAAAACAGTTGTTTAAAAAAAAATTCTAATGATGAAATTGTAGCTCTTTCAAGTTCATCTCATCCTTCTGAAGAAATCATGAAAATTTTAAAAAAATACAGTGTCACTTCTGTTGTTAAAATGGCCAGCTCCTATAAATTTTGTGTTATTGCAAATGGTGAATTTGATATTTATGCAGCTAAAGAAAGAGCTCATGAATGGGATTATGCAGCAGGTCACGCAGTAGCTGAACATGCGGGTGCAATTATTAAAACTATAGAAGGTGGTTCTTATGATTATGGAAAAGAAGATTATAAAAATCATAGCATTTTAATGAGACGTGCTCACAATTTGAATGATTAAAACAATTTTAGCGATTGTAATCTCAGTTACGATATTAGGTGTGGTTTTTTTTATTATAGTAAGAAATACCTTAAAAAAAAAATTAGATTTATTAGTTGAGCAACAAAAAAATGATGATTTAAATAATCCGAAGTAATTTATTAAATTCGTCCAAAGATAAATCTAAAATTCTTTTTGAAAGTTCGAAGCTAAACCCATTTCTTGCTAAAATTCCCATATCTTTTTTATAAAACAATTCTCTATTGGCTCCAGGTCGAAGTACACCAATTCTTCTTCGCTTGCAAAGACGTAGGGCTGAAACAAAATCTGGTTCAATTTTATCTTCTTTAATTTTATCGATACTTTTTTTAATATATTCGTTTCCTACACCTTTGTTTCTTAAAGATTGATTTATTTTATTAAGTGAATAACCTCTTCTTAAAAAAATCCTGGCTTTAGAATCTGAATATAATTCATCATTGACAAGCCTATTTTTCTCAAGATTAAGAAGTATCTCGTCAATAATTGTGGAAACCTCTCTCTTCGATTGAGTACCTTTAATTTTAGTTAAGTATTTTTTTAATAAATAAACTTTTAACTGTTGTTTGGAAGGACTATATTTTTCTAAATAAGTATAAGCCAAGTCTTTTAAATTCGTTGTAAGATCTTCAAAATATTTTTTATTTGCTGTGGGATTCATTTCATTAATATACTATATTATTTTTAATGATAAATACCTTTCAAGACTCATTAACTTTTGAAAACATTTACTTGTTTGCTAACTGGGGAGTTGTTCCTTTTTGGATTTTGTTAATTTTAATACCCAATCATTCTATTACAAAAATTTTTTGTCATTCAATAATTCCGTTTTTACTATTGGGAATTGCATATATTTATGTTTCATATCAAATTATTTTAGAAGAAAAAATCTTTGATGGATTTAAGCTTTATCTTGGATTGGATGGATTAGATGAAATTTATGCCAATGAATCACTAATGTTAGTAATTTGGTTACATTTTCTTGCAATCAGTTTATTTACAGGAGCCTGGATGGCAAGAGATTCCTCTAAATATATGGTGCCTAAAATATTATCTATTCCTTGTATTACCATTACTTACTTTGCTGGTCCTATTGGGATAATAATTTATTGGTTTTTTAGATTGTTTTATGCCCGAAAAATTAATTTTAATGACTAAACCTATAGATTTTTATTTCGATTTTGTAAGCCCATATGCATTTATCTCCTTCCACCAAATCAAAACAATAAAATTTAAACAAGATTTTAAATTTAAACTAAAACCAATTTTACTTGGTGGGCTGCATAATTTACATAAAATTACAGCTCCAGCTTTTATTCCTGCAAAAGCTAGGTTTATGATTAGGGATTGTAAGTTACTTTGTGAGAAATATAAAATTAGTTTTAAATTTAATTCCTATTTTCCAATCAACTCTTTAAATCTTATGCGCGGTGTACTCATTGCTGAGGAAGATGGAATAGAAAAAGAATATATCAATAGATTTTTTGAAGCTATTTGGGTTAGCGGACTAAACCTAAATGACCAAGCAATTATTGATAGAATTTTAAAAAATTTAGATATTAATCCTAAAACATTCGCTTTAAGACTATCTAATCAAAATATTAAAGATGAATTAAAAAAAAGAACACAAGAGGCTTTTGAAAAAGGAATTTTTGGTACCCCTTCTTTTTACGTTAACAGCAAAGTATTTTGGGGCCAAGATAGACTTGAGTTTGCTTTAGCTGAATCTTTAAAGTAATTATATTTTTTTTTTTTCAACTATTTCAAAACCACTTTGTTTTAAAGCATCAAATCCACCTTTAACATGCGCAACATTTTCAAAACCCATCTCTACTAAAGATTTAGTGGCTAAAGCTGATCTCATGCCGAGGGCGCAAAATAAAATCATTTTTTTATTAGGCTCAAATTTATTTTCTTTAAAGTATGAACTTTGTGGATCTAGCCAAAATTCTAACATTCCTCTTGGTATATGTTTTGAATTTTTAACCGTTCCCTCTTTCCAAAGCTCTCTTATATCGCGGACATCAATTAAGATGCATTCTCTATTATCGTTCAATAATTTTACTTGTGCAGGATCAAGAGTTTCAATGACTTTATTTGCTTCAATAACAAGATCTTGGGATGATTTTATATTCATGATATTAAATTATATATTATTATAAAAATTTTAAAACCAATGAAAGAAATTAAGTCACAAAAAAATAACAATCCCATAAAGAAAATCTTTATCAAATTATGTAGATTTATGGGTTATGAAATTATTGATCAAAGTAATTTTTATATACCTACTTCTGATAAAAACTTAAACGAAATCTTAAGTAAACCTGGGGTAAAATCTATTAATTTGCCATTAGGAGAAGTAAAAATTACAAGAAATGTCAAAGCTTTAGACGTTATTATTAGAAGTTGCTCTAGCGTTCATATGTTAACTCAAAATAAACTGAGAATTTTTGAAGAAGATAAAATTGAATATACTTTAAGATCAATTAACTCAATTTTAAAAAGTATAAATTATGCTAAAAAAAATTATCCCAAAATAAAAATTAAAATTACAGTTATTGATTACAATTCAAGTATCGAAAATTTGAAAAAAATTGAAAAATTGCTCAAAAGCTATTCATTAAATTTTAAATTATTAAATTTAGATTTATCTGAATTTGAGAAACGAATAAAAACAACTAATGAGAAAAATGAAAAAGTAACACTAAATCAAAT
>SYDM01000048.1 GCA_005801485.1 Rickettsiales bacterium | reverse complement strand
GCTTCATAAGGACTTAAAGAATAATCTTTAATAAACCTTTCTTTTTTTTGATCCGGTAACTCAGGTAATTCATTTTCAATTTTTTCAATTAATTTTTCATCTAAATTTAAAGGTAATAAATCAGGATCCGGAAAATATCTATAATCATGAGCATCTTCTTTAGATCGCATTGATCTAGTTTCGTTTTTTTTTATATCAAAAAGTCTGGTTTCTTGATGAATAAATTGACCAGACTCTAAGAGTGTAACTTGTCTTCTGGCTTCATGGTCTACTGCCATTTGCATAAATTTTATGGAGTTTACATTCTTAATTTCGCATCTTGTTCCTAATTTTGTTTCACCTAGTTTTCTAACAGAAACATTGACATCGGCTCTAAGAGATCCTTCTTGCATGTTGCCATCACATGTCCCCAAATATCTCATTATTGATCGTAGTTTTTTTATATATGCATTTACTTCCTCAGGAGATCTCAGGTCTGGTTTACTAACTATTTCCATTAAAGCAACTCCAGAACGATTAAGATCAACAAATGTATTGCTTGGATCTAAATCATGAATACTTTTTCCTGCGTCTTGTTCTAGATGAAGTCTTTCGATACCAATTTTTTTGCTACCAAATAATAAATCAAGATTGACCTCACCTTCTCCCACAATTGGATTTTTATATTGAGATATTTGATAACCTTGAGGTAGATCTGCATAAAAATAGTTTTTTCTATCAAAAACAGAGTAAGAATTAATTTTAGCATTTAATCCTAAACCTGTTTTTATTGCTTGGTGAATACAAAATTCATTAATAACTGGTAACATACCTGGAAAAGCAGAATCTATTAAACTTACTTGTGTATTTGGTTCAGCACCAAATTTAGTCGAGGAACCTGAAAATAATTTTGAATTTGAGGATACTTGTGCATGAACTTCAAGTCCAATAACTACTTCCCATTTTGCAGTTTTACCTTCTATCAAATATTTTGAATTATCTTTACTCATTATTTATTTTTCCCACCATTTAGAAATGTTTTGTTTAATGTTAACTTTGCTCTCAATTGCATAAGCTAAATTTAATATAGTTTGTTCATCAAGTGGTTTGCCTATTAACTGTAGACCTAAAGGCAAATTATTTTTGTCATGACCTGCAGGCACAGACATTGCGGGTATACCAGCTAAATTAATAGGTACGGTAAAAATATCATTTAAATACATAGAAATAGGATCGTCTTTTTTTTCACCAATTTTAAAAGCAGCACTTGGAGTAGATGGTGTTAATATTGCATCCACTTGATTAAAAGCCTTATCAAAATCATTTTTTATTAATTGTCTTACTTTTTGTGCTTTTAAATAGTATG
Source organism: Rickettsiales bacterium (assembly GCA_005801485.1). Next base: position 7,086 of record SYDM01000048.1, on the reverse strand, counting down.
CATCATAATAACCTGATGAAAGAACATAAGTTCCTATAAGTATCCTTCTTTTAACTTCATCGCCAAAACCTTCAGATCTAGTATGCTCATACATTTCAATTAAATTTTTACCCTTTGAAGATCTGTAGCCATACCTAACGCCATCATAACGAGCTAAATTAGAGGAAGCTTCTGCTGGCGCTACAATATAGTATGTGGGAAGAGCGTATTCAGTATAAGGCAATGAGATATCAATTATCTGGGCACCTTCTTCTTTTAAAATTTTTTTACCTTTTTCCCAAAGTTCTTCTATTTCGTTAGGCATACCAATAACTCTGTATTCCTTTGGGATTCCTATTTTTAAGCCTTTTACTTTTTTTGATAAATTTTTTGAGTAATTTTCTTTTTTTTTATCGATAGAAGTTGAATCTTTAGGATCAAAACCGACCATAGCTTCTAACATTAAAGCACAATCAGAGACCGTCTTTGTCATTGGACCTGCTTGATCTAAGGATGAAGCAAAAGCTACTATCCCCCATCTTGAACAAAGACCATAAGTAGGTTTCAAACCTACGGTGCCTGTAAAAGATGCTGGTTGCCTTATAGAACCTCCGGTATCAGTTCCAATAGTTGCAGGAGTAAGATCTGCAGCAAGTGCACTAGCTGAACCTCCAGATGAACCTCCAGGAACTGTATTTTCTTTAATGGGGTTCATAACATTCCCAAAAAAGCTAGTCTCATTAGAAGAACCCATAGCATATTCATCACAATTTAATTTACCTAAAAGAAAAGCTCCTTCCTTCCATAAATTATTTGTAACTGTCGATTCATAGCTGGGAATAAAGTTTGATAACATTTTACTAGCAGCGGTGGTTTTCACGCCACTTGTGCAAAATAAATCTTTAACAGCAAGAGGTATGCCGGGTAACAAACAATCATAATTTGGTTTTTGATCGAAATTTTTTGCTTTTGTTGTGGCTAAATCAAAACATTCAGTAATATATGAATTAAGTTTTTTTCCTTTTTTTATATTATTTATATAAGCTAGAGTTAGCTCTTCAGATTTTATTTCTTTTTTTCGGATTAAGTCAATGCTTTCGATTAAACTATTTTTGGTTAAGTCAAACATTTACTCAATAACCTTAGGCACAATAAAAAAATTTTCATTTTTATTTGGTGCGTTTTCCAAAATTTTATCTCGAATATTTCCATCATTTACATTGTCTTTTCTCATTCTTAAAGAATGATCAAGGATTGAGGTTAAGGGTTTTACATTAGTAGTGTTTATTTTATTTAATTTTTCAATAAAATTAAAAATATTAGATAAATCCTTTGAAAGGTTATCTGCCTTCTTCTCATCTAATGATATTCTGGCTAGTTTGCTTGTGTGTTTAATTTTATCTTTATCTATGGACATTTGTGATCTATGTTTATTTTAGGAAACTTTTATCATAATTTATAACACAATCATGCTCGATATTGAAGAATTTGAAAAAAAAATAGACAAAAAATCAAGATTATTAGGGATAGATCCTGGTAAGAAAAGATTGGGTATAGCAATATGTGATGAAAATAAAATTATAGCTACTCCTTATACAACTTTGATTAAAAATAATTTTTCAGAATTCTTAAATGAAATAAATAAAATTATTAAAGAAAATAATATTAAAGGTATCATTGTAGGAAATCCTATTAACCTAGATGGATCGACCAGTCATTCTTCTCAATCCGCAAAAGATCTTGCTATTAATCTGTCAAAAAATATTACGATACCTATCACTTTATGGGATGAGAGACTTTCAAGTAGAGGTGCATTTAATTTATCCAATGATTTAAATGTTAATACGACTAAAAAAATAAGCAAATTGGATGAAAATTCTGCTGCTTTTATTCTTCAAGGAGCTTTGAATTATTTAAGCAGAAAAAATGCTTGATCTCCTCATACAAAAGGCCTATAGAGTTGATTTTAATGGCAGTTCAAAAAAAGACTTCGGCTATTAAAAGCACTCCAAGACATCTCTTAGGTATTCAAAATTTATCCATTCAAGACGCTAAAATAATACTTGAACAAGCTAAAACCTACATATCCTTAAATAGAAGTCCTTCAAAAAAACTAGATATTTTAAGAGGAAAAACACAAATTAATTTATTCTTCGAGCCTTCAACGAGAACTCAAAGTTCTTTTGATTTAGCCGGAAAAAGACTTGGTGCTGATGTTATGACAATGAATATCGATAACTCAGCTCTTAAAAAAGGTGAAACTTTAATGGACACAGCAATGACTTTAAATGCAATGCACCCAGATATCATTGTTATTAGACATCATGACTCAGGTGCACCTAATTTACTTTCTCAGAAAGTTAATTGTGCTGTAATTAATGCCGGGGACGGTAGAAGAGAACACCCAACACAAGCACTATTAGATGCTCTAACAATTATTAATCGAAAAGGTAAAATTGAAGGATTGAAGATTGCTATTTGTGGCGACATTCTTCACTCGCGCGTAGCAAGGTCAAATATTTATTTAATGAACATGCTAGGTGCAGAAGTAAATGTCATTGGACCAAAAACACTAATGCCAAGATCAATTGAACGACTAGGTGTTAAAAGTTTTACTGATATGAAAAAAGGTTTAGATAAATGCGACATTGTAATGATGTTAAGATTGCAGAATGAAAGAATGCAAGGTTCTTTTCTGCCATCCAAAAGAGAATATTATGAATTCTTTGGGCTAACTCCAGAAAAATTAAAATTCGCAAGTAAAGATGCCTTAATAATGCATCCTGGACCAATGAATAGAGGTGTTGAAATAGATACAAAACTAGCTGATGACATCAATGTAAGTCTTGTCAAAGAACAAGTTGAGTTAGGTGTTGCGGTGAGAATGGCATGTTTAAAAATTTATTGTAAATAAATGAATGAAAAAATATTAATTAACGCTCACATTATCGATCCCTCACAAAAAATGGATGAGAATGGATCAATTATAATTGATTATAAGGGAAAAATTAAAGCAATAGGAAAAACTGTAAAAAAATCCGATGCTTCTTCTTCGGTAGAAATTATAGACGTAAAAAATCATATTGTAATTCCAGGCATCGTTGACATGAAGGCATTTGTTGGAGAACCTGGTTTTGAATATAAAGAAAATTTTAGGACATTAAGCCAGGCAGCTTTAGCTGGCGGTGTAACATCAGTTGTTACCATGCCAAACACTAAACCATTTATTGACAACGTTTCAATGGTCGACTTTATAATTAGAAGAGGTAGAGATAAAGCCTCAATCAATTTATTCCCCTGTGCCACTTTAACTAGAGAAATAGGCGGAAAAGAAATGTCTGAGTTTGGTCTGCTTTCAGCAAAAGGAATTATCGGTTTTTGCGATGTAATTAAAACAATTCAAAATACTAAAACTATGGCAAGAATAATGGACTATGCTTCAGATTTAGGCGTTTTAATTATGCAACATGCAGAAGACTACGAACTTTCAAAAGATGGTTGTATTAATGAAGGCGAGGTATCAACACGATTAGGTCTTGAGGGAATATCTTATATAGCTGAAAAAATCATCATAGAGAGAGATTTATCTTTGTTAAGTGAATTTCCTTGCAGATATCATATCAATCAAATCAGCTCGAAAGAATCTTTAGAGGTTATTAAAAAAAATAAAGAAAAAGGATTAAAATTCAGTGTGGGTGTGTCTATTAATAATCTTTCACTAAATGAAAATGACATAGGAGATTTTAAAACTTTTCTAAAACTTTCTCCTCCCCTTAGACTTGAAGATGATAGAGTAGCGTTAGTCCAGGGTGTAAAATCAGGTCTGATTGATGTGATTGTATCTGATCATACGCCTGAAGATGAGGAAGCAAAACGGCTTCCGTTTGCTCAAGCCTCAACTGGAGCAATAGGAATAGAAACTCTTCTTCCGCTAGCTTTAGAGATGCATCACAACGAGTCTCTTAGTCTTATGAAGATAATTGAAACTTTAACTATAAATCCAGCTAAAATTTTAAAAATAAATAAAGGTACATTAAAAAAAGGAGCAGATGGAGACATTTGCGTCTTTGATTTAAATAAACCATGGGTAGTTAATGGCGATAATTTAAAATCTAAATCAAAAAATACAGCTATTGAAGGAAGAAAGCTTCAAGGAAAAGTTATTATGACTTTTTTAAATGGTGATCTAATATTTAAATTATAGTGAATATAGAAATTTTATATACTTTAATTTACTCTTATCTTTTAGGATCTATACCTTTTGGTTATGTCTTAATAAAATTTTTTTTAAATGAAGATCTTAGAAAAATAGGATCAGGTAATATAGGCGCCACTAATGTTCTTAGGACTGGTAAAAAATCTTTAGGTGTACTTACTTTATTTTTAGATGGATTAAAGGGATATATTGCACTAACTATAACTTTTATTTATTTCCCTGATTATATTTATTTATCTGCTTTAATATGTTTTCTTGCCCATATATTTCCAGTTTGGTTAAAATTTAAAGGCGGTAAAGGAATAGCAGTATTTTTAGGTATTCTTTTTTGTCTATCAATTAAATTTGGAATAATTTTTATAATTTCTTGGATTTTAATTTTATATCTAACAAAATATTCTTCAGTTTCTTCTTTAATGTCTACAGGATTAATTTTTTTATATTCGATTTACTTAAAAAATTCTTTTGAAAGCTTATTTTTTTTTATAATTCTTGTTATTGTAATTTATACCCATAGAGAGAATATAATTCGTCTTAAAAATAAAAAAGAAAATAAAATCACTCTTTAAAAGACTTTTTGTCATAAAATTATTCTAATATTTGACAAATGTATGGAGATTTGTAAGTAGATACGTGAATGAATTTAGTTATTGTTGAAAGTCCTGCAAAAGCGAAAACAATTAACAAATATCTTGGAAAAGATTATTTAGTTTTAGCAAGTTATGGACATATAAGAGATTTACCTTCTAAAAATGGCTCTGTAAATCCTGAAAAAAATTTTGAAATGTTATGGGAAATAGATTCTTTCTCAAAAAAATATTTAAAAGAAATAACAGATGCTGTTAAAGATTCTGATAAAATAATATTAGCAACTGATCCAGATCGTGAAGGTGAAGCTATAGCATGGCATGTTAAAGAATATTTAAATTCTACCAAAGCTTTAAAAGATAAAACATTAGAGAGAGTGGTCTTTAATGAAATCACTAAAAATGCCATTTTAGAAGCTATAAAAAAACCTCGACAGATAGAATTACCTTTAGTTGAAGCATACTTAACAAGAAGAGCTTTAGACTATCTTGTTGGATTTAATATATCACCCATTTTATGGACTAAACTTCCAGGCTGTAAATCGGCTGGGAGAGTTCAGTCTGTAGCTTTAAAATTAATTACAGAAAGAGAACACGAAATTGAATTATTTAAACCCGAAGAATATTGGACTCTAACATCTGACTTCACCAATGTTGATAAAAAAAATATTTTTTCAAAATTAAGTTTATTTAATGGTGAAAAGGTTGAACGCTTTACTTTTAAAAATAAAGTTGAAATAGATATAGCTCTAAATGTTATTAATAAATCCAAATTTAAAATTAAAGATATTAATTCTAAAGTTCATAAAAGAAACCCCTTAGCTCCATTTACTACATCAACACTCCAACAAACAGCATCTGGAAAATTTGGTTTTGGCGCATCAAGAACAATGCAAATAGCTCAAAGACTTTATCAGGGAGTTGATATTGATGGTGAGAGTACAGGTTTAATTACTTATATGAGAACAGATGGAAATCAGTTATCAAAAGAAGCAATTGAAGATTTTAGAAATTTAATAAAGAAAGATTACGGAAAACATTATCTACCAGATATTGCTAACTCATATGAAGGGAAAAAAGCTAAGAATGCTCAAGAGGCACATGAAGCAATTAGACCAACGGATATTTCAAGAAAACCTGATGATATAAAAAAATATTTAAATGCAGATCAATTTAAACTTTATGATCTAGTTTGGAGCAGAGCTCTTTCTTCACAAATGAATCCAGCTGAATTTTATAGGAATAGTATTGTTTTTTCTTCAGAAGATGAAAAAATTAATTTTAGAGCTAATGGATCTGTTGTTAAATTTGATGGTTTTTTAAAAGTTTATGAAGCTCCTGATACTGATGAGGATGCGAAAAATATTCTACCTGAATGCAAAATTAGTGATGATTTTAATATTCTAAAATTAAATAGCGAACAACACTATACAGATCCACTTCCCAGATATTCAGAAGCAAGTTTGGTAAAAAAAATGGAAGAACTTGGGATTGGGAGGCCATCAACTTACGCAAGTATTATTTCTGTTTTGTCTACGAGAAATTATGTTGAACAAATAAATAAAAGATTTCACCCAACCGACAGAGGAAAACTTATATCTGCTTTTTTAGAAAAATTATTTACAAAATATGTTGATTATAATTTTACTGCTGATTTGGAAAATCAATTAGATGAAATTACAAATGGGTCAATTAAATGGATTAGAGTTTTAGAAAATTTCTGGAAAGATTTTAATGCTAACGTTAATTTAGTTAAAGAAAAAAGAACACGTGAAGTTTTAGATTTATTAAATGAAAGTCTCAGTAATTTAATATTTGAAAAAAACGATCAAGATATAATTGATCGAAAATGCAAACTTTGCAGCAATGGTGAATTAAGTCTAAAAAACAGCTTTAGAGGCGGTGCGTTTATTGGTTGCTCAAACTATCCAGAATGTAAATTTACCAGATCTTTATCTAAAACAAAGACTGCTGCTCAATTTAATCTTACTGAGCCAAAATTAATTGGACCTAATAATTTAGGTAAAGATATATATTTAAAAAATGGAAGATTTGGTCCCTACTTGCAGCATGAGAAAGAAATCGAAGCTGTAGAAGAAAAAATTTTAAAGAAACAAAAAAAAAAAAAATTGAAAAAAATAATAATTTTAAAAATATATCAATTCCAAAAGGGATTGAAATTGATAGTATTGACTTATCTAAAGCTCAATTTTTATGTTCACTACCAAAAATACTTGGACAAAATCCAGAAACAGGTCAAGATATTATTTTAAACTCGGGACGATTTGGTCCTTATTTAAAATG
>SYDM01000047.1 GCA_005801485.1 Rickettsiales bacterium | reverse complement strand
TAGGTATGATTATAGCAAAGATATATAACGTTTTCGTTGCGACATTTTTAGTTTTTTCATCTTTGATATAGTCTTCAAAAATCTCACTGATTGTTAGGCTAAAAAAAGAAAAAGCAGTAATAATGAATAAAGAATACAAAAATTTTGAGGAAGTTTTAGAAAAAAAACTAATTATTTCAACATATTCAACATCAAAAATTGATACTAAATTAATTATAAACCAAATCATTAATGGGATTAGAAAACCTGAATTAAACTTTATCAATAACCATTTTTTTGTAGAATTATGCATACTAAGTAAGACTTCTTCCAAATAAATATATTAAAATTGTTAAAACTAAGGAGCCAATAATAGTTAAGACTCCTGTAATTTTAGAAATTTTTAAATCAAAACCATATCCTAAATCCCAAGCTAAATGTCTAATTTCATTCAAGATATGAAAACTAAAAGACCAACTAAGACTTATAATCATAAATTTACCAAAAAAAGACTGAAAGAAATTTTTTATAATTTCATAATTTTGCTCGCCAAATAATAGTGAACTAGTCCATAAACAAACTAAAGTTATAGCAATGGCATTAAAGATACCAACAATTCTATGCGTTATTGAAAGCAATGATATAATTTTCCACCCATAAATTTGGATATGGGGTGATAAAGGATTTTTTTCGTACATCTTATTTAATATACTTTTTAATTAAAGCTTGAGCAATTTGAACTGTGTTTAATGCGGCACCTTTTAATAAATTATCTGATACAATCCATAAATTTATAGCTTTTTTATTTGAATTATCTTTTCTAATTCTAGAAATATAAGTTAGATAACTTCCTTCTGCCTCAAATGGAGTCATGTACCCACCATTTTTTTGTATGTCAATTACTTTACAACCGGGGGCTTTTTTTAATAATTGATAAACTTTTTGTAAACTATAGTTTTTTTTAAATTCAATGTTTACTGACTCTGAATGTGATGTTCTTACTGGAACTCTCACACATGTAGCTGTCATTTTTATGTCTCGATCTAAAATTTTTTTTGTTTCACTCTCTATTTTCCATTCTTCTTTTGTATATCCATATTTTGTAAACTTATCGATGTGAGGAATGAGATTAAAAGCTATTTGTTTTGTAAAATTTTTAGATTTTATTTTTTTACCTTTTAAAAAAGTTTTTGTTTGACTAAATAATTCATCCATAGGTGCTTTACCTGCCCCGGATACAGCTTGGTATGTTGAAACTACAACTCTTTTAATTTTAAATTCATCGTGCAATGGTTTTAGTGCTAGAACTAACTGAACCGTTGAACAATTTGGATTTGCAATAATATTTCTTTTTTTATAATTTTTTAAAGCTTTTTCATTAACTTCAGGCACAACTAAAGCAATATCTTTATCCATCCTAAAGTGTTTTGAATTATCAATAACAATAGTTTTTTTAGCTGCAATGGGAGCCCATTTTTCTGCAATAACACTACCAGCAGCAAAGATAGTTATCTTTGCTTTTGCAAAATTATATCTTTCTAAAGCTTCAACTTTAATTTTTTTATTTTTGAAAGTAATTATTTTTCCTGCACTTTTTTTTGAAGCTACTAAAAAAAGATTATCAATCTTTATTTTGGACTTCTCAAGGATATCAATGGTTTTACGGCCTACATTGCCTGTTGCACCAACTATTGCAAAATTCATAAAAATTATTTCTATTTAAGTTTGCTTATAATAGCATCACCCATCACTGATGTGGCTACTTCTTTTTTGCCAGGAGACATAATATCTTTCGTTCTAAGTCCATCATCCAATACTTTTTCAACTGCTAAATCTATTAAATCAGCCTCAGCATCAAGATCTAAAGAATATCTTAAAGCCATCGATAAACTCAAAATACTTGCAATTGGATTTGCTATATTTTGTCCAGCAATATCAGGTGCAGATCCGTGAATGGGTTCATACATTGCTCTCATTTTTCCATTTTTACCTTTAGCTCCTAATGAAGCTGAAGGTAGTAAACCTAAAGATCCTGTTAACATCGCAGCCTCATCAGATAAAATGTCACCAAATAAATTATCAGTTACAATAACGTCAAACTGCTTAGGATCTTTTAAAAGCTGCATAGCGCAATTATCTGCTAACATATGATTGAGCTCTATTTTTTTAAATTCTTTATCTCTTAGTGCTTGTACTTCTTCTTTCCAAAGAAGTCCTGCTTCCATTACATTTGATTTTTCACAAGATGTTACTTTGTTTTTTCTTTTTTTTGCTAATTCAAAAGCAACTCTTGCTACTCTATGAATTTCACTAGTTGTGTAGGTATGTGTATTTATACCTCTTCGCTCACCGTTTTCGATAGGCATTATTCCTCTCGGTTCTCCAAAATAAATACCGCCTGTAAGTTCTCTTACAATCATAATATCTAAACCTAATATAATTTCTGGCTTTAAAGTTGATACATCAACCAATTGTTTAAAACATATTGCTGGTCTTAAATTAGCAAATAATTTTAGCTCTTTTCTAAGTTTCAAAAGTGCTCGCTCAGGTTTTTTAGCAAATTCTAAATTATCCCACTTAGGTCCACCAAC